>NZ_JBFRFE010000120.1:0-8504 GCF_052114665.1 Stenotrophomonas sp. 2YAF22
CCCATGGACGGGTTTACGGCGTGTCCTGCAAGCCCACACCGCCCCGCCAACCCGCAGAAAACCCAGAGCCGGCTGTTGCTTTGGCTTTGGCTTTGGTTTTCGCCTCTGCGGGTGCCGGGCGGCAGCCCGGCCAGCCCTCCCTGCCGGATTTGCATATGTGGCTGCCGAATCCGGCCGTGGATTTGCCGGAATGCGCGATTGCCCTGCCGGAATGAAGTGCTCAGCCCTCGCTGAAAGGCGCGAAATGTCAGTCACCTGCCTAACGGCAAGTCCACTGACATTCAAGTTGTCCGCCTACGGGGGAAATGCTCATGAACCGCATCTACCGGCGTGTATGGAACCGCCAGCTCAATGCTCTGGTTGTGGCCTCGGAACTGGCCACCGGCGATAGCGGCGGTACCGCACCGCGCGACCGTCGTGCCAGCCTTCTGGTGCCCAGCACCCTGGCCATGGCACTGCTGTGCGTGCTGGCCAGCGGACCTGCGGCGGCGACAGAGGCCAATCAATCGCTGCGCGACCTGCAGGCGCTGGCGGCCAAGTACACCCAGCCGATGCCGGTGAAGGTCGATGCCGAAGTGGCGCTGGCCGCGGCTGCACGACAGGCACAGGCGAACCCGGCGATCAGTGCCAACGCACGCGTCGGCCTGCAGCTGAGCACAACGTCATTGCCGGTCGTGCGCGACGTGCTGCCGGCCACCGTGCAGGTCAAGCTGGCGGCCGGCGCCGCGCCGCGCCAGGTGCCTGCACCGGTGCTGGGCGCCGACGTGCGCGCCAACATCGGTGTTGGCACTGCAGCCGCTACCCGTGTCGATGCCGCGCTTGCGGCGAACGTCGCACCGGCCGCACAGGCGCCGTTGGGTCTGGCCGCCAACGCGGCAGCAAAGGCCGATGTCGGCATCGCCGGCAAGCCGGTTGCCAGCATTGACGCCGGCACCCAGGTTGCCGCGGCAGCGGGTGTAACGCCGTCCGGCTTGAAGGCGGCCGTGGATGGCAAGGTCGATTCGCAGCTGGTCGTGGCCGGCAATCACATCGAAGGCCAAGGCCAGATCGGTGCCACCGCAGCGGTCACGCTGCCTGCCAAGGAAGAGCTGCCGGGTGACACCGATGACCGCGCGATCACTGCAGCGTTCGATACCGGCGTGGCAGGCAAGGTACGGGTGCAGGGCAAGGACGGCGAGGAAATCGTCGCCGATCGCAATCTCAAGCTGGCCGGCACCGCAACCGTCGCCGCGCAGAACAGCGCGCTGGGCCTGGGCGGCCTGCTCAACGGCGTCGGCACTGCGCTCAACGGCGTTGGCAGCGCGGTCGGCAGCCTGCTCAATGGTGACCTCAACGGCACCGTCGGCAACCTGACCGGCGCCGTCGGTGGCCTGGTCGGCAATACCCTGGGCAGCCTCGGCCTGACCTCGCCGTCGGCCATTCCGCCGACCAGCCCGAAGGCGCCCGCCGCTGCCGACCCGAACGCGGGCCTGGTGATCGGTACCGGTGGCCTGGTGGGCGGTGTCACCGAACTGCTCGGACCGACCACCGCCAGCCTGTTCGGCGGCACCGGTTACCTGTCCAACGGCAACCTCAAGCTCAGCACCGCCAACGTCATGCAGACCTATTCCACGGTCAACGTGCTCGGCCTGCCGGTGGTCAATGCAACGCCTGTCGGCACCACGCTCAACGGACTGGGTGGCGCGGTCACCGGTGGCAGCTCGCACCTGACCCTGATCGGTGGCGTCACCTCCGACAGCTACATCTACAACATCAACAACGGCAATCCCGGTGGCCTGCTCGGCCTGCTGCTGCCGACGGACTCGCCGGCCTGGGCGGCCAAGTGCCTGGACATCGCGCTGGCGGACATCTCCTGCTGGGCGGTCAACGCAGCTCAGGACTACCAGGTGCTGATGGGCGATGGCGCCTATGCCAACGGCTCCAAGGAAGTGGTGATCGGTGCCAACGCCCGCCATGAGCTGCCCAAGGTCGATGCCAACGTCGCCTTCCCGGGCGCGGGCGCCAATGATCCGAGCGATCCGACCGGTGTTCCCACCGCCGACTATGCAGCACGCATGGGGCACTCGGTGGTGGTCGGCGACAGTGCCAGCGGCACTGCCAACGGGCAGACCCTGCTCGGCGCAGAGAGCACCTCCAACCAGGCCAACTCGGTGGCGCTGGGCTATCGCTCGGCCGCACTGCGCGGCGCGCAGGCCAGCTACAGCGCTTACGGCCTGACCACCGCACAGGTGTCGGCGGGCGAAGTGTCGGTGGGCACCGCAGGCGGTGGCGAGCGGCAGATCACCAACCTGGCGGCCGGCAGCGCCAACACCGATGCAGTCAACGTGGCCCAGCTGAAGGGTGCGATCAGCCAGATCGACGCGGTCGGCGCGGCGGCGGTCACCTATGACCTGGATGGTGCAGGCGACCCCGACTACCGCCGTGTCACCCTCGGCAATGGCACCGGCACCACCACCATCGGCAACCTGGCCGCCGGCGCGGTCAACGCCACCAGCAGCGAGGCGGTCAATGGTGCGCAGCTGTTCGCCAGCAACGACACGATGGCAAAGTTCTTCGGCGGACGCGCAGCGTTCGATCCGCTCACCAGCACTTTCACCGCACCGCTGTTCGAGATCAGCACCATCTCCACCGGTGGCGCCGTGGCCCCGGGGCTGTATGACAACGTCACCGACGCCTTCGATGCGGTGGATGGTTCGCTGGTCAACCTCAACACCCAGATCAATGACATCCGCAACACCGGCACCCGGTACCTGCGGGTGAACTCGACCGGTGCCGACGCCGTGGCCAGCGGCGCCGAAGCAATCGCCGTTGGTGCCGGTGCCAGCGCAACCGCCGCCAACAGCATCGCGGTCGGTGCCGGCAGCCTGGCCGACCGTGCCAACAGCGTGTCGATCGGTGCCGCGGGCGCCGAACGCCAGGTCACCAACGTCGCCGCCGGCACCGCCAGCACCGATGCGGTCAACCTGGGTCAGTTGCAGGCTTCAGAAGAGGGCGCGCTGCGCTACGACCTCAACGGCGACGGCAGCGTCAACTACGCAAGTGCGACGCTCGGCCAGTCCGGCACCGCCACCACGCTGCGCAACCTCGGCCCGGGCCAGATCAGCGCGGCCAGCAGTGAAGCAATCAACGGTGCGCAGTTGTTCGCGGCCAACCAGACGGTGGCCACCCACCTCGGCGGCGGCGCTGCAGTGGATGCCAATGGCGTGGTCACCGCGCCGACCTACACGCTCAACAACGTCGCCGCCAATGGCACGGTCAGCCAGGGCAGCTACAACGACGTCGGCACGGCCTTCGATGCGGTCAGCAATTCGCTGGCCAATGTAGCCGAGCAGACCGATGACCTAGACGCGCGCGCCGTGAAGTACGACGTGGACGGGAGTGGCAACGTGGTCGATACCGTGACCCTCAGCGGTACCGGCGGTGCACCGGTGAAAGTCACCAACGTGGCCGCCGGCAGCATCCTGGCGGGCAGCAGCGATGCCATCACCGGCGACCAGCTGTTCAGCACGCACCAGACGGTGGCCAGCTACTTCGGTGGCAGCACCGTGTACAACGGCAGCACCGGGCTGTGGACCGCGCCGACCTTCAACATCTCCACCATCGCCACCGATGGCACCATCACCGGCAACGACTACAGCAACGTCACCGCTGCGTTCTCTGCAGTGGACGGCTCGCTGCGGGTGCTCAACCAGCGCATCAGCAGCGGCGGCGGCAGCCCGTACCTGGCGGTCAACTCCACGGCTGCCGCAGCCACGGCCACCGGTGCCGAAGCACTGGCGGTCGGCCCGCAGGCCAGCGCAGCCGGTGCGGGCAGCGTAGCGGTCGGCAACGGTGCCAATGCCAGCGCAGGCAACAGTGTTGCGCTGGGTGCCGGTTCGGTGGCCAGCGTCGGTGCGCAGACCGGCTATACCGGTGCCTATGGCCAGGCCGGCGCCAGCAACTCGTCCGGTGAGGTGGCGGTGGGCAGCAGTGGCAGCGAGCGCAAGATCACCCACGTGGCCGATGGCTCCGACGACCACGATGCGACCAACGTCGGCCAACTGAAGAACGGCGTGAACTACGCCATCGACCAGTCCAAGGCCTACACCGACCAGAAGATCCAGAACATCACCAACGTTGCCGGCAGCTTCCGCGCCAACAACAGCAACAACCTGGCCGATCCGGCCGCCACCGGCGCCAACTCCGCCGCGGGCGGTGCCGGCTCCACTGCGGCCGGGGCCAACTCGACCGCATTGGGCAACGGCTCGCAGGCGCAGGCCGACAACTCGGTGGCGCTGGGTGCGGGCTCGGTCGCCAACCGCGCCAATACGGTGTYGGTGGGTGCAGCCGGTGCCGAACGCCAGGTGGTCAACGTGGCCGATGGTTCGCAGGCGACCGATGCGGTCAACGTGCGCCAGCTGCAGGCTTCGCAGCAGGGCACGATCCGCTATGACACCACTACCAACGGCACCACCAACTACAACAGCGTGACCCTGGGCAGCACCAGCAGCGGCCCGACCACGGTGCGCAACGTCGCTGCCGGCACCGCCGGTACCGACGCGGTCAATGTCGACCAGCTGAAGTCGGGCATGGCGCAGACCCTGGACTGGTCCAAGGCCTACACCGATGAGCGCATGGGCGGCTTCGAACGCGACCTGCGCAAGACCGACAACCGCGCATCGGCCGGTATCGCCTCGGCGATGGCAACCGCATCGCTGCCGCAGCCCAGCGAGGCAGGCCGCAACATGGCCTCGATCGCCGCCGGCAGCTACAACGGCGAATCCGGCGTGGCCCTGGGCATCTCCGGTGTCTCCGAGGGCGGTCGCTGGATCTACAAGTTCAGTGGTTCCACCAACAGCCGCGGCGAGGCCGGTGTGGCCGTCGGTGCCGGCATCCAGTGGTGATCACCTGCGCCGGGTCGCATTCGCGGCCCGGCGCAGCGGGCAACGTCTACAGGGGGAATGACATGAAACCGCATCGCATCGCTCGCAGTGGCCGCGTCGCCGCCACGCTGGGCCTGATCCTGGCCGCGGGGCTGCTGGTTGCCTGCCGCAGCCACGCACCGGCCGCCGACGGCCCCGCCGACAGCACCGCCGTCACCTTCCCGGAGGCCAGCGAGGCATCGCTGAAGGAAGGCATCTATCCGGATATCGCCGACCTGCGCCGGTTCGCACCGGGCATGAGCAAGCGCCAGCTGTACACGTTGCTCGGCACCCCGCACTTCAACGAAGGCATGTGGGGCGTGCGCGAGTGGAACTACCTGTTCAACTTCCGCACCGCACAGGGCGCGGAGTACTTCACCTGCCAGTTCCAGGTGCGCTTCGACAACAAGGGCATCGCCCAGGGCGGCTACTGGAAGCCTGAATCGTGCGCAGCGGTCCTCGACCCGCCGCGTCCGCCGCCACCGCCGGCGCCCTTGCCTGAGCAGCCGCTGCGGCTGGCTGCCGATGCACTGTTCGGCTTCGACAGTGCCGTACTCAGTGCCAGCGGCCAGCAGGCCGTGCAGGGTGTACTGGCGCAGGTGCGTGAGGCTAGCCAGGTGCAGTCGATCCAGGTGGTCGGCTACACCGACCGCATCGGCAGCGCTGCCTACAACCAGACGCTGTCGCAGCGACGTGCCGAGGCGGTGCGCACGGCGCTGGTACAGGGCGGCGTATCCGCGGCGAGCATCAGCGCTGAAGGGCGGGGTGCTGCCGAACCGCTGGTGCAGTGCGACCAGCGCAACCGGCGCGAGCTGATCGCCTGCCTGGCGCCCAATCGCCGGGTGCAGATCGCGGGCGTGGCCCGGTCGCACTGAATCCCCGCGTCGGGGCGTGCCCCGGCATCCCGAGTCCCCCCTGTTCTGCCGGCAGGACGTGGAAACGTCTCCCCCGTTTTCCACGCCTGCCGGTGGGCAGGTTTCTTCCCTGGTGCACCTGATGAATGCCCAATTCCTGCCCTTGTCCATGAAGACGGAAGCCACTCTCAGCGTGTACGGCCAGCTCGGCAACCATGCGGTCGTGCGCATTCCCGGGCGCCGGCTGCCGGGCCTCATCCTGCAGGCCGACACCGTTGCCGGCTTCCTCACCCAGCTGCAGGAAGCACAGGCGTGCCTGCGCAGCGGCCGCGCGCAGCGTGCCGACGCCGAGCTGGACATGCTGGTCGACATGCTCGAGCAGTGGTACGCGCTGATCGAATCGCGGCTGGCCGATGCCGGCGAGGCCTTGTAGAGAAACAGGGGACGGAGGGGATCAAGTCGTTTCCCGCACAACCGGGGCATGAACGACTTGATCCCCTCCGTCCCCTTTTCTGTTGCTATGCGCGGGCGCGGATCATCCAGCAGGCGGTTTCCACCCGCACACGGTCACCGTCGATGGACGGTGCGAACGCGGTCAGCGCCTGCTGCAGCAGCGCTTCGGAGCGTGCGGCCGGCAACGCACGCAGGGCCAAACCCACAGGTCCGAGCTGGCCGACGTAGCTGGCCAGCGCATCAGGGCTGAGGAAACAGGTCAGGTCCAGCGGCGCGATGTCCACGTCCTGCCATCCGGCACGCTGCAGCAGCTGGCGCACCCGTTCGCCATCGGCGAAAGCGAACTGCCCCGGTGCACCCGGTACCCGCGCCGGCAGCACCAGCTGGTCTGCAAGGGCGCGCTCGGCGGTGGTCATGAACGGATTTTCCTGGGCGCTGCGCCAGGCGATGCAGCGCAGGCCCGCGCCCGTTCGGGCGGCACGGTGCAGGTTGGAGAAGGCGGCCTGCGTGTCCTCGAAGAACATCACCCCGAAGCGCGACTGGATCCAATCGTAGCGCGCCGTTGCGAAGGGATGGCGCTGGGCATCGGCAACGATGAAGTCGATCCCGCGCCCGATCGCGGCGGCGCGCTGGCGGGCCAGGTCAAGCATCGGTGCGGAGATGTCCACGCCCGTGCAATGGGCGTCAGGGCGTGCTGCGGCGGCGCTCAGCGTACTGGCGCCGGTGCCGCAGCCCACGTCCAGCAGTTCCGTGACGGTAACCGGCAGCTCGTCGCGCAGGGCATCGGCCATCGGTTGGAACAGGTCGTCCAGCAGGGTCTGCTGCGCGACCCAGTTCTCGCCGGCGGCGCCGTTCCAGAGCGTGTTCTGATCGAGCGGGAGTGAATCGTCCATGGGCTTGCCTTGCGCGGGGAGTGCGACCATGGTGGCGCTTGAAGCCCACTTGAGGTCAAGCACGATGCAGGAACTGGATATCGGTGAGGTGGTCCGCCGCAGTGGCGTGCCGGCCTCGACGCTGCGCTACTACGAGCAGCTCGGCCTGTTGCAGGTGCTAGGGCGTCGCGGCCTGCGCCGGCAGTACCACGAACAGGTGCTGGATCGGCTGGCACTGATCGGCCTGGGGCAATCGGCAGGCCTGTCGCTGCAGCAGATCGGCGCAGCGATGCCGCAGGGGGCAGGGCTTGCACTGGATCGCACGGCATTGCTGGCCCGGGCCGATGCGCTGCAGCTGCAGATCCGCAGATTGCAGCGGGCGCAGGATCGGCTGCGGCGGGCTGCCGCCTGTCCACACGCCGAGGATGCTCGGCGCTGCGCCTCGTTCCGCAGGTTGCTGCGAGCGCAGCAGCGCGTAGCGCGCGGATGAACTGCCGACACCCGCTCAATCGCGGGTGCTGACTTCCCAGGTGGCATGCAGCACGCCCGGCACCTGTTCCATCCGCGCCAGCACCACGTCCAGTTCGTCGGCGCTGACTGCGGTGCTGACCAGCACTGCGATCACATCAGTGGGCGCATCGGCGTGCTCCACCAGTTGCACGTCGCCAACGGGGTACTGCGCGGCTTCCAGCGCATCGACCAGGCGCTCGCGCACGCGCGGCACCGCGTCGGCATCCACGCTCAGGCGCACTTCGTAGGTCGCTTCGCTGGCGGCTTCGTTGATCGGGATGCGGTTGATCGCGTTCACCAGTGGCCGCAGCAGGGTATTGCCGGCGATGATCAGTACGGTCAGCAGCACGCCTTCGGCCAGCATGTCCGCGCCGGTGCAGCTGCCCACGGCAGCCGAGCACCACAGCGTCGCGGCGGTGTTCAGGCCGCGCACGTTCATGCCTTCCTTCATGATCACGCCGGCGCCGAGGAAGCCGACGCCCGAGACGACGTAGGAGATGACCCGCACGGCCTCGGCGCTGCCGGCGATGCGCATGCCCAGGTCAACGAAGGCGGCAGCGCCGACAGCCACCAGCACGTTGGTGCGCAGGCCAGCGGTGCGTTGCCGGTACTGGCGTTCGGCGCCGATCAGAGTGCCGAGCACGAACGCCGCCAGCAGGCTGACCACGGTGTCGGCGAACGGGCCGGGCTGGAAGGTTTCAATGAAGCGCATGGCCGCAGTCTACCTCCCGCAGGTGACAGTAGAACCACGCCACGCGTGGAGGGGCAGGGGGCATCATCCACGCATGGCGTGGATCTACTCGTCGACGCGCTCGCCCATCATTTCGCGCTGGCGCTTGTCCAGTTCCTCCGCATAGCGCTTGCGCACGAATGCTTCAGACACCACGCCCAGCACCTGGCCATCGTCGGCCACC
>NZ_JBFRFE010000121.1:0-8438 GCF_052114665.1 Stenotrophomonas sp. 2YAF22
CATCTTTGCCGACAAGACCCAGCCGGGCAGCCTCGGCGCGGTCGCGTACGACGATGAAGGCGTGAAGTGCAAGCGCTGGGACCTGATCAGCAACGGCAAGCTGGTCGACTACCAGACCATCCGCGACCAGGCCCACATCCTCGGCAAGACCGAATCCGATGGCTGCTGCTATGCCGACTCGTGGTCCAGCGTGCAGTTCCAGCGCATGGCCAACGTGTCGATGGCGCCGGGCAAGTCGCCGCTGAGCGTGTCGGACATGATCAAGGACGTGGAGAACGGCATCTACATCATCGGGGATGGTTCGTTCTCGATCGACCAGCAGCGCTACAACGCGCAGTTCGGCGGCCAGCTGTTCTACGAGATCAAGAACGGAAAGATCACCCGCATGCTCGAAGACGTGGCCTACCAGATCCGTACACCGGAATTCTGGAATGCCTGCAGCGCCGTGGCCGATGAACGCGACTACCGCCTGGGCGGTTCGTTCTTCGATGGCAAGGGCCAGCCCGGCCAGGTCTCGGCGGTCTCGCACGGTTCCTCGACCGCGCGCTTCAACGGCATCAACGTCATCAACACCGCACGCAGCCTCGGCTGACCGGTCAGGAGCCCTTACACATGAGTATCTTCACCGAAGCCCAGGCCAAGGCCATCCTCGACAAGGTCATCGCCCTGTCCAAGGCCGATGAGTGCACGGCCGTACTGGCCGGTTCCATCAACGGCAACATCCGTTTCGCCCTGAACAACGTGTCCACCAGTGGCATCGTCGACAACACCGAGCTGGCCGTCACCGTGGCCTTCGGCAAGCGCGTGGGCACTGCCTCGATCAACGAGTTCGACGACGCCGCGCTGCAGCGCGTGGTGCGCCGCGCCGAAGACCTGGCCCGCCTGGCCCCGGAAAACCCGGAGTTCATGCCGGCCATCGGCAAGCAGACCTACCGCCCCAGCCCGACCTTCAGCGAATCCACCGCCGCCATTGATCCGGCCTTCCGCGCCAAGGTTGCCGCCGATTCGATCGCGCCGTGCCGTGGCAACGGGCTGATCGCTGCAGGCTTCCTCGAAGACGGCCAAGGCTTCTACGCCACGGCCAACAGCAACGGCAACTTCGGCTACCAGCGCAGCACCAACTTCGACTACACCTGCACCGTGCGCACCGAGGACGGCCGTGGCTCGGGCTGGGTGGGTCGCAACCTGAAGGATGCGGCCGACTTCAAGGCCGACCAGGACATCCGCATCGCGATGCGCAAGGCGACCGAGTCGCAGGAAGCCAAGGCACTGGAGCCCGGCAAGTACACGGTGATCCTGGAGCCGGCGGCGGCTGCGGGCCTGATCAGCTTCATGATGAACTTCTTCAGCGCGCGCTCGGCTGACGAAGGTCGCAGCTTCCTGTCCAAGAAGGGCGGCGGCAACAAGCTGGGCGAGCAGGTCTACGATCCGCGCGTGAACATGTATGCCGACCCGTGGCATCCGGATGCGCCGGTGCTGCCGTGGGATGGTGAAGGCATGCCGCGCGAGCGCATCGCCATCATCGAGAACGGCAAGATCGCCAACCTCGACTATTCGCGCTTCTGGGCGCAGAAGCAGGGCAAGACCGCCAAGGCCACGCCCGGCAACCTGCTGATGAGTGGTGGCGAGAAGAACACCGCCGAGCTGGTGCGTGGCACCCAGAAGGGCATCCTGGTCACCCGCACCTGGTACATCCGCATGGTCGACCCGCAGACCGTGCTGCTGACCGGCCTGACCCGCGATGGCACCTTCTACATCGAGAACGGGCAGATCAAGCACCCGGTGAAGAACTTCCGCTTCAACGAATCGCCGGTGATCATGCTCAACAACATCGAAGAGCTGGGCAAGCCGGTGCGCGTGGCCGGTGACGAGTCCAACTTCGTGATGATGATTCCGCCGATGAAGCTGCGTGATTTCACCTTTACGTCGTTGTCCGACGCGGTCTGATGGATCGCCGGGCCTGCCTGCGCTGGTTGGCCGCTGCCGCTTCGGCGGCGGCGCTGCCGGCATGGGCACAGGCAGGCCCGCGCAGTTCGCGCTACGACTTCTGGTTCACCCGCCTGCAGTACGACTCCGGTGACTGGGACGTGGACGCGCGCATGCCGTCCAATCTGATCACCTCGCTGATCGACTACACCTCCCTGCGGGTGGACCCGCAGGAACGGGTGGTGGCGTTGGCCGACCCGCGCATGCTGGAAGCGCCGTTCTGCTACCTGGCCGGGCACACCCTGGTCGAGTTCAACGCCGCCGAACGGCAGAACTTCGTGCGCTACGTGCGCAATGGCGGCTTTGTTTTCGTCGACGACTGCAACCACGACATCGACGGCCTGTTCGCCACCTCGTTCGAAGCGCAGATGGGCCGGCTGTTCGGGCCGAAGGCGCTGCAGAAACTGCCCAACAGCCACGCGCTGTACCGCAGCTTCTTCCGCTTCCCCGACGGCCCGCCCGCGACCAGCTTCGAGCTCAACGGCTGGGGCGATGACCTGGTGCACGACTACCTGAAAGGCATCGAGGTCGATGGCCGGCTGGGTCTGCTCTACAGCAACAAGGACTACGGCTGCGAGTGGGACTACGACTGGCGCAACAAGCGTTTCCTGGCCGAAGACAACACCCGCTTCGGCGTCAACATCGTGATGTACGCATTGAACAATTGAACGGACCACGCCCATGACCTCCCCCGACCTCGATTCCCTGCTGCCGCGCCTGCACGCGCTGCGCAGCGCCCTGGCCCACGCCGTGGTCGGCCAGCACACCGTGGTCGAGCAGCTGCTGATCGGCCTGCTGGCCGGCGGCCACTGCCTGCTGGAAGGCGCGCCGGGGCTGGGCAAGACCCTGCTGGTGCGCTCGCTGGGGCAAGCACTGGAACTGCAGTTCCGGCGTGTGCAGTTCACCCCGGACCTGATGCCCAGCGACATCCTGGGTACCGAACTGCTGGAAGAAGACCACGGTACCGGCCATCGCCATTTCCGCTTCCAGCAGGGCCCGATCTTCACCAACCTGCTGCTGGCCGACGAGCTCAACCGCACCCCACCCAAGACCCAGGCGGCGCTGCTGGAAGCGATGCAGGAGCGTACGGTCAGCTACGCCGGCACGACCTACACGTTGCCGGCGCCGTTCTTCGTGCTGGCCACGCAGAATCCGATCGAACAAGCCGGTACCTACCCCTTGCCCGAAGCACAGCTGGACCGCTTCCTGCTGCATGTGCTGGTCGATTACCCCAGCGAGGAAGAAGAGCGGCAGATCCTCGAACAGACCACCGGCGGTGCCACTGAAAGCGTGCCGAAGGTGATGGATGCCGAAGCGGTGATCGCGCTGCAGGCGGCGGTGCGCCAGGTGCATGTCAGCCCCGACGTGCTCGCCTGGATCACCCGCCTGGTCCGCGCCAGCCGTCCCGGCGAGGGTGCACCGGCGGCGATCAACCAGTGGGTGAAATGGGGCGCAGGTCCGCGTGCCGGGCAGTCGCTGGTGCTGGCCGCCAAGGCGCGCGCACTGCTGCAGGGACGCTTCGCCGCCACCCGCGAGGATGTGCAGGCACTGGCCGCACCGGTGATGCGTCATCGCCTGCTGCTGTCCTTCGCGGCCGAAGCCGAGCAGAAGCGCGCCGACGATGTGGTCGCCGCACTGCTGCAGGCCGTTCCCTTCCCGGGTTGATCCACTGGTGACCGCAGGCACGCCGCTGCTGCTGCCACCCGACCTGCGTGCGCGACTGCGTGCGCTGCGGCTGTGGCCACGCCTGGCCAGCGGCGCAAGCGGCATCGGCCAACATGCCAGCCGCAGCCGCGGCGCCGGCCTGGAGTTCGCCCAGTACCGCGCCTACGAGCCCGGTGACGAACTGCGCCAGATCGACTGGAAGCTGTACGCGCGCTCGGATCGCTTCTTCGTGCGTGAATCCGAGCGCGAAAGCCCGATCACCGTCTGGCTGCTGCTCGATGCCACGGCCTCAGCGGGCCAGTCCGACCGTACAGCGCCCGGACGCAGCCGCCTGGATCACATGCGGCAGCTGGCTGCCTGCGTGGTCGAGCTGGCGCTGCAGCAGGGTGATCGCTTCGGCCTGCTGGCGATCAACGGCGAAGGCCTGCAGCTGGTGCCGGCCGCGCATGGCGCGCGCCAGCGCGACCGCGTGCATCTGCAGCTGCATGCCCTGCAGGCGCGCGGCGCATGGCCGGCCGCAGAGCGGCTGCGACCGCTGTGGGAGCGCGTGCGCCCCGGCGATCTGCTGCTGGCCATCGGCGATGGCTTCGACGACGCGGGCATCGTGCTGCTGGAGCAACTGGCCAGCGCGCGCCGCGAAGTGATGCTGCTGCAGGTGCTGACCGCCGACGAACGCGATTTCCCCTTCGACGCAGGCCATCGTTTCCGCGACCCGGAAACGGGCGAGGAGCTGCTCGGCGATGGCGCCGCGATCCGCGCCGACTACCTGCAGCGCTTCGCCGAGGCCCGCGCCGCGCTGCAATCGCGGTTGCAATCCAGTGGCATCGCCATCGCCACCGGTTGGCTCGACCAGCCGCTGGACCAGCCGCTACAGGCGCTGTTCGGCCGCAGGGGCGGCGCATGAGCCTGCTGTTTCCGCTGGGCCTGGCCGCGCTGGCCGCATGGCTGTTGCCACTGCTGATCCACCTCGCCCGCCGTCATCCCTACACGCCGCTGGATTTCGCTGCGCTGCGCTGGCTGCGCGCCCAGGTACGACCGCGCCAGCGCATCCGCTTCGATGATTGGCCGCTGTTGCTGGTGCGCCTGCTGTTGCTGGCCGCACTGGCCCTGCTGCTGGCGCGCCCGGCGCTGACCGGTCCTGCGCCCGTGCCAGCAGCGTGGACGGTGGTGGCACCGGGCCTGGACGCGACCGCGCTGCGCGGCAGCACCGATGCGCGCAACTGGCATTGGCTGGCGCCGGGCTTCCCCACCATCGACCAGCCCGCGCCGGCAGACGCTGCTGCCCTGCCCAGCCTGCTGCGCGAGCTGGACGCGCAGTTGCCGGCCGGCACCGCGCTGACCGTACACGTACCCGATCCCTTGCCCGGCCTTGATGGTGCCCGCCTGCAGCTGTCGCGCGAGGTGCAGTGGCAGCCACACGCGCTGGCCGTCACCGCGCCGCCACACGCTTCCCCGGCACCACGCCTTCGAACGCGCAGCGATGCACCGGCGGCTGCGCTGCAATGGCTGGGCGCGTTGCAGCGCGCGTGGGGCACGCAACCATTGGCGGCCCCCCTGGCCGACGACGCGTTGCCTGCCCGCGGCGAGATCGGCGTATGGACCGCCACCGATGCGCTGCCTGGCTCCTGGCAGCGCTGGCTGCAGCAGGGCGGCACGGTGCTGACCGCTGCGAAACCGCCAGCGGGTGCACCCGTACTGCTGCGCGAAGCAGACAATGCACCGCTGCTGTGGCAGCAGCGCATCGGCCAGGGCCGCCTGCTGCATCTGCCCGGCGAATGGAACGTGGCCCGCAACAGTGCATTGCGCGATGACGGCCTGCCGCGCGACCTGCTGCAGGCCCTGCAACCGCCATCAACGCCGCAGCTGGGTGATGCGCAGGACCAGACACCACCCCAGGCGGCCCTGCCCGCCGCAACGCCGCCCCTGCGCGAACCCACCGCGTGGCTGCTGCTGGTGATCGTGCTGCTGTTCGCGCTTGAGCGCTGGATGGCGAGCAGCGCGCGACGCAGGGCTGCACCATGAAGGCGCTGCAACAGGCATGGCAGCGCGCACGTCGGCGCCGCGCGGCGATCACCCTGCTGCTGGGGCTGCCGTGGACGTTGGCGTCAGCGGCACTCGCGCTGCGCGTGTCCGGTTTCGATATCGCCTGCGTCGTGGCAACCGTGGCCCTGCTGATCATTGCGGCCGCAGCGACGATGCGCGCCCGGCAGCTGGACCGACGCTGGTTGCAGCGCAGGCTCGATGCCAGTGGCGCCAGCGAAGACAGTGCCGATCTGCTGTTTGCCGATGGCGCTGCGCTCAACCCACTGCAGCAGCGCCAGCGCACGCACGTGCTGGCTGCGCTTGAACACAACCTCCCCGAGCTGCGACCACGCTGGCCACGCAGGGCAGTGGCGCTGTGCTGGATTGGCGGCATCGCCGTCGCTGTGCTGGCACTGGGCTGGCCGCGCAGCGGCGCACCGCGCCCAACGGCGCCTGCCTCGCCGCAAAGCAGCGCCAAGGCCGGTCCATTGCGCCTGCAGTCCACTCGACTGCGCATCGACGCACCGGCCTACACCGGCCAACCCACGCGTACGCAGAACGCACTCGACGCCAAGGTCGCCGCCGACAGTCGCCTGTCCTGGTCACTGCGCTTCGACCGTGCACCCAGCAACGCCTGGCTGCAGTTCCACGACGGTCGACGCCTTCCGTTGCGCGAGCGCAATGGTGAATGGCAGGCGCAGGACGTAGCGCGTACCCCGGTGCTGTATCGCGTGGTCAGCGAACCGGCGCTGGCCGAAACCCGCCTGCATCGACTCGACGTGGTCGCCGACCGTGCGCCGACGGTGCGCGTGATCGAGCCTGCCACCAGCCTGGTGCTGGGCCCCCCCGGGCAACGGCAGTGGACGCTGCGCTTCGAGGCCGGCGACGATCATGGCGTCTCCGCGCGGGCGACGCTGTCGATCACCATCACCCAGGGCAGCGGCGAGAACATCACCTTCGTGCGCCGCAGCGTGACGCTCAGCGGCAGCGGCGAGGTGAAGGCACGGCGCTTTGCCCATACCCTTGATCTGGCCGCGCTGGGCGCACAGCCCGGCAACGATGTGATCGCCCAGCTGGAAGTGCGCGACAACCACGCGCCGGCAGCACAGGTCGGCCGCAGCAGCAGCGTGATCCTGCGCCTGCCCAGCGCCGAGGCCGTGCTCGGTGCCGAACTGGAAGGCCGCATCAAGAAGACCCTGCCCGCGTACTTCCGCAGCCAGCGGCAGATCATCATCGACGCCGAGGCGTTGATCCGCGAACGCCGGAGCGTAGCCGCCGATACCTTCGTCAAGCGCAGCGATGCGATCGGCGTCGACCAGCGCATCCTGCGGCTGCGCTACGGCCAGTTCCTGGGCGAAGAAAGCGAGGGCGCGCCGAAGCCACCGCCGACCAGCGACCTGCCCACCAGCGATACGCCGGCGGCAGACGCACACGATGACGATCATGAGCACGGTCACGGCGCCGAGGCCGGCGCACACGACGAGCACGGCCACGACCACGGTGGCGCAGCCAGCGGCAATGACACGCCACCGGTGTTCGGCAGCGCCACCGACGTGCTGTCCGAGTACGGGCATACCCACGACCACGCCGAGGCGGCGACGCTGCTTGACCCGCAGACACGCGCCACCTTGAAGGCCGCGCTGGACCAGATGTGGTCGGCCGAAGGCGAGCTGCGCCAGGGCCGCCCCGAGCAGGCCCTGCCGTTTGCCTACAAAGCGCTGGCGTTCATCAAGCAGGTGCAGCAGGCCGAGCGCATCTATCTGGCGCGCGTCGGCCCGGAGCTGCCGCCGATCGACGAGAGCCGGCGCCTGGGCGGCGACCGTGCCGGGCTGGCCAGCCGCGATCTGCCGCTGGCCGCGCGCACGCCGCCCGATCCTGCCGTCGTCGAGGCCTGGCAGCGATTGGGCGACGAGGACGGCACGCCCGATCTGGACATGCTGGCCGCCTGGCAGCAGCGCAACAACGCCTTCCTGCCCGATGCACTGGACCTGGCTGCCGCCATCGAACAACTACGCATCGACCCCGGCTGCACCGAGTGCCGGCAGCGCCTGCGCGCGCAGCTGTGGCGTGCACTGCAGCGGCCACTGCCGCAGGTGATGCGACGCCGTGCGGCCGATGCCATGGGGCAGCGCTACCTCGATGCGCTGCAGGCACAGCCATGAGCACATCGGCATTGAACGTGTGGGTCGCAGTGGCGCTGGCGCTGATCGTGCTGGTCGCCAGTGCGCGCCAGCTGCGTTCGCCCACGCAGAGGCGCGGCCGTCTTATCGCCGTGCTCACGCTGCAGGCGGCCGCCGCTGCGCTGCTGTACGTCTGCCTGCTGCCGCCCTCACAGCGCGCCTCCCTGGCCGGCCTGGTGGTGATCGGCGCCGGGGCCAACAAGACCGGTGCACTGCCCACCGGCGGCACCCGGGTGCTGCTGCCGGAAGCAACCGATATGGCCGGTGCAGCGCGCGTGCCGGACCTGGCCACCGCACTGCGCCGCTATCCGTCCTCCACGGTGACACTGATCGGTGCCGGCCTGGCCGCGCGTGACCGCGATGCCGCACTGCCCGCCGACACGCGCTGGCAGGCATCCTCTGCAGCCAACGGCTGGATCGCCCTGCAGCCGCCCGTGGACACCGCTCCCGGTGCGCGCTTCGACGTACACGCACAGGCACGCGGCGTAGACCGAGCGCAGGCCGAACTGCTGGACCCGGCCGGTGCCGTGGTCGATCGTGCAACGCTGGCAGAGGATGGCCGTGTACAGCTCAGCGGCGTCACCC
>NZ_JBFRFE010000122.1:0-8391 GCF_052114665.1 Stenotrophomonas sp. 2YAF22
GTGCCGGCCGCTGGCCGGCAACCCCATCAACCTCGATCAAAGTCGCGATCAGCCGGCCAGCGGCCGGCTCTACCACGGGGCCATCAGATGTCGCTGTGGTGATGGGGCGCTGCCGCCGGCAGCGGATCATGGCCGCCGACGAAATGACGCACCACCGGGGCGCGCTCACCGCGATGCAGCGCGCGCAGCGCCTCCTGGATCGCCTTGTCGTCGGCGGTGATGCGTTCATGCTGGCGCAGGTGCTCCAACCACGACGCTGCGACGAAATACTCCAGATGGATGCCCGGGGTCGCCACATCCTCGACCACGCCCCAGACCACGGCGCCATCGCGCCGACGGATCGTTCCCAGCGTGCGCATCTGCGCCTGGAACGCGGCGCGGTCGGCGGCATCGACGCGATATTCGATGGTCACCAGCACCGGTCCACGATCATTCGACACCGACACCGACAGCTCCGGCGCTGGCCAGTGGCCGGCAGGACTCAGGTTCAGATCCTCGGCGCCGGCAATACGCACGCGCCACACCAGCAGGCCGCCGATGACCGCGCCTGCTGCGGCCACCAGCAATGCCAGTTCCGGCGATGTGCGCTGCGCCAGTGCGCCCCAGCTCAGGCCACCGGCCGCCATGCCGGCCGAAAACACCATGATGTACAGGGCAAGCGCACGCGCCCTCACCCAGGCCGGCACCGCCGTCTGCGCTGCGATCTGCAACGAAGACAGTACGGTGATCCAGGCAAAGCCATTGACCAGCATCACCAGCGGCAACACGTACCAGCTGCGGGTCAGCGCCAGGCCGGCCAGGCTTGCCGCCAGCGACAAGGTGGCCAGCAGCACCAGCAGGTCGCGGTCAAGCCTGGCCCGCAGCTTCGGCAGCAGCAACGCACCGCCCACCGCACCGATGCCGATGCAACCCAGCAGCACGCCGTACTGCCCCGCTCCGCCCTGCATCTGCCCGCGCACCACCACCGGCAGCATTGCGTTCATCGCCGCGGCAAAGAAGAAGAAACCGGCCGATTTGATCAGTACCGCCTGCAGGCGACCGGCACGGCTGGCATAGCGCAGGCCCGCCTTGAGGCCAGCGCCGAACCCTTCGGGCGGCAGGCTGGACGCCTTCGGATCACGCTTCCAGCCCCACACCACGAACAGCATGGCGGCAAAGGTGATGGCGTTGAACCCGAAGGCCCACACCGCACCCAGCTGGGCCACGATCACCCCGCCGATGGCCGGCCCGATGGAACGGGCGATGTTGATGCCGATGGAGTTGAGTGCCACGGCCGAGGCCAGCATCGGCTGCGGAACCAGCTCGGAGACGATCGCGGCCTGTGCCGGCATGGCCATCGCCGCACCGCAGCCCATGCAGAAGGTCAGCAGCACCAGCAGCTGCGGGGTCAGCAGGTCCAATGCCGTGAGCACGGCGGTCGCTGCCGCCACCAGCAGCATCCAGCCCTGGGTGAACAGCAGGTACTTGCGGCGGTCGACGATGTCGGCCAGGGTCCCGGCCGCCAGCGCCAACAGCACGATCGGCACGGTGGTCGCCGACTGCACCAGCGCGACCATCAGCGCCGAACCGGTGCGTTCGGCCATCACCCAGGCCGCAGCCACGTCGTTGACCCAGGTACCGATGTTGCTGGCCAGGATCGCCAGCCAGATCGAGCGGAACATGCGGATCTTCAACGGCGACCATGCGCCATCGACCTGCGGGGAGTGTTGTGACGCCGATGCGTTCACCATTGCCATGCTCCAACGATTGAGGCGAACAGCGTGTCCCGGCCGCCGGCCTGCGTCAGTGCAGGACCCGCGTCGACCCAGGCCAGCTGCAGCTGCCATTGCCAGTGGTCGTTGACCTGCCAGCGGGTTTCGGATTTGTACTGGGTACCGATGCGGCGTGCGCCTCCGGCACTGTCGGGCAACGCTGCCAACGGTGCCGGCGTGGTATAGACCGCATCGGCGCGCCGATGCTTCCACGCCAGTTGCACACCCAGCTCGGTGGTCACCGCCTCATGCAGGCGCAGTGCCAGCGTCGGTTGCAGATCCATCAGGTTGGCCGGTGCCAACAGGCTGGCTTCGCTGAAATAGGCGGACTTGGGAAACAACGCATTGAAGGTACCCAGACGACCATCACCCGGGTCTGCGTCGCCGCTGGCAATGTCGGCCTTCAGGCCAAGCCGCGGTTGCAGCGGCAGCGCGCTCCAGCGCCAACCGGTATCGGTGGCGAGGGTCCAGGCGCGGATGTCCAGATCGCCGGTCACCGCCCGCAGTTCACCGCCCTGCGCCACCAGTTCGGTATTCCAGTCCAGCGCACCCGACTGGCCGAACCAGCGCGCGCCCAGGGTCTGCCGCCGCTCGGTGCCGCTGCCCGCGGCGAAGCGCGCGCCCTCACGACGATAGTCGAGCAGGTAAAGGTCCCACTGGCTGATGCCAGCGCCCTTGGCCGTGGTCGCATACGCGCCGAGCAGGTGTGCACCGCGCTCACCGCGGTCATCGAAAGCACCCGGGCGGTTCTCGACCGGTCGCAGCGCCATCAGGTCCAGTGCGCCCAGCCTGCCCTGCCACCCCACCCGCGCACCATCGAAGGCCAGGCGGATGTTCGGCCCGTCGCGCACCGACAACAGGCGCGAGCTGCCATAGCCCGCTTCCTGCCGGCCCAGCTGCACGTGCATGCCAGCGCCGGACCAGCGCCAGTACGCCTGCTGCACGTCCAGCGCGCCGCGATCGGTACGACCTGGGCCACCGGCCTTGCCGCGCTCGGCATGCGTACCCAGCTGCAGCTTCGCTTGCCAGTCACCCTGCGCGAAGGAGGCAGAAGCCAGCGCACGCAGCAGACCGTAGCCATCGTCGCCAGCACCGACGCCAAACCGGGTCGGGGCGTAGTACATGCCACGCAGGCGCAGCGATGCATCCCACTGCAACTGGCCGTCGCCAACCGTGGTACAGGCGCCACCGTCGCAGGCCAGCGCCAACGACGGCAACACCAGCGATGCCAAGGTCAGAACGCGAAGCACGAACACCCCATCGCGCCCCAGAACGCGGTCAGGTCGTTGGTTGGCGCCGGATGACGAACCGCGTGGCCATGCGCACCGTGGGTGCCGCAGGCCACACCATGGTGATGACGGTGCGCCGCAGCCAACCCGGTCGCCCCGCCACCGACGTGGTAGCCACCGAAGCGGTTCACCGGCGACCAGTCCGGCATCGCCGGAGGCAGCTGCGGCGCCAACCCGGCGTAGTCGCCGTCGCCATGCACGATGCGGCCACCCACCACGGTCAGCAGGCTGGTGATGTCGGCGATCTGCTGCTCATCGACGCGGAAGAAGTCGGACGACAGCAGGATGAAGTCGGCCAGCTGGCCCACCTTCAGCGTGCCCTTCACCGCTTCGTCGCCGGAGAACCAGGCGCTGCCCTGTGTCCACAGGCGCAGGGCCTGCTCGCGCTCCAGCAGGTTCTCATCACCGTACAGGGCCAGGCCGCCGACGGTGCGTCCCGTCACCAGCCACGACAGCGCCACCCATGGGTTGTAGCTGGCCACGCGGGTAGCATCGGTGCCGGCGCCGACCGGCACGCCCTCGGCCAGCATCCGCTTCACCGGTGGCGTGTGCCGCGCCGCCTGCACGCCATAGCGCTGCACGAATGCCTCGCCCTGGTAGGCCATGCGGTGCTGCACGGCGATGCCGCCGTTGAGTGCGCGGATACGCTCGATGTTGCGCGGGGTGATGGTCTCGGCATGGTCGATGAACCAGTGCAGGCCATCGAACGGCACCTCACGGTTGACCTGCTCGTAGACGTCGAGGATGCGGCTGATGCTTTCGTCGTAGGTCGCATGGATGCGGAACGGCCAGCGCTTCTCCACCAGCAGCTTCACCACATCGTGCAGCTCCGGCTCAAGTTCCGGTGGCAGTTCCGGGCGCGGCTCGTTGAACAGTTCAAAGTCGGCTGCAGAGAACACCAGCATCTCGCCGGCACCATTGTGGCGCAGCAGGTCATCGCCGTGGCGCGGTTGCAGCATCTCGCTCCAGCCACGGAAATCGCTGACCTCGCTGCCCTTGTTCTGGGTGAACAGGTTGTAGGCGATGCGCACGGTCAGCTGATCATCGCGATGCAGCTGCTCGATGACCTGGTAGTCCTCGGGGTAATTCTGGAAACCGCCTCCGGCGTCGATCACCGAGGTGATGCCCAGGCGGTTCAGCTCGCGCATGAAATGGCGGGTTGAATTGGCCTGGTACTCGACCGGCAGCTTCGGCCCCTTGGCCAGGGTCGCATACAGGATCAGTGCATTCGGCTTGGCCAGCAGCAGGCCGGTCGGGTTGCCCAGCGAATCGCGCACGATCTGTCCACCGGGCGGGTCCGGCGTTTCCTTGGTATAGCCACAGGCACGCAGCGCGGCGCGATTGAGCAGCGCGCGGTCGTACAGGTGCAGCAGGAACACCGGCGTATCCGGAGCGATGTCGTTCAGCTCCTGCAGGCTCGGCAGGCGCTTTTCGGTGAACTGGGTCGCGGTGAATCCACCCACCACGCGCACCCATTGCGGCGCGGGCGTGCGGTCAACCTGCGCCTTCAGCATGGCCATCGCATCGGCCAGTGAACGCAGGCCATCCCAGCGCAGTTCCAGGTTGTAGTTCAGGCCACCGCGGATCAGGTGGGTGTGGCTGTCATTGAGGCCGGGCACGATGCGCCGCCCCTGCGCATCGACGATCGTGGCTTCGCTGCCCCAACCGCGCATGATGTCCTCGTCGCTTCCCACGGCAACGATACGGCCGTTCTGCACGGCCAGTGCCTGCGCAAGTGGCTGCTGCGGATCAAGCGTGGTGATGCGTGCATTGCGGATGACCAGTGTGCTCATGCGACGCTCCTTGGAAGGGGATTGGATGGCCGCAGCGGTACCGCCAGCCAGGCCCAGCGCCAGCGCGGCACTGGTGGCCAGCACCACATTGCGGCGGCCAGGATCGAGAGGTTCGTTGTTCACGCGATGTCTCCAGAAAGAACCAGCCCATCCACCGCCCATGCACCGGGCCCGGCCAGGGCGATGGCCAGCAATGCCAGCGTCCACAACAATGGATACTCGGCACCGCCACGCATCCAGAACCATCCTTTGGGCAGCGCCAGCAGTGCGGTGAAGGCGATGAACGCGGCAGCGACAAGCGCGGCGACCCGGGCCTGCCAGCCCACCATCACCGCGGTGCCGGACGCCACCTGCAGCAGCGCCAGCAGCAGTGGCAACGGGGCCGCAGCAGGCAGGCCGAAGCCACGCAGTTCGCCGGCAAAACCTGCCAGGCCCGGCCCGTTGAACCAGCCGAACAACTTGCCCAGCGCATGCGGCAGCAGGAATCCTCCCGCCGCCACCCGCAGGATCAACAAGGCCAGGTCGAGGCCATGGCCATCGCGCACGCTCAGTGCCCGCCTTCCTGCGCGCCGAACATGGTCTTGGCGTACTGGATGCCGACGCCATAGCCACCCGCATGGTCACGGGCGATGCCGGTGGTCAGGTCGTAGGTTTCAGCACGCGCCCAGTCGCGCTGCAGTTCCAGCAGGTACTGCACGCTGGTGATTGGCACGGCACCGGCCTGCACCATGCGGGCGATCGCACGTTCGTGCGCCTCTTCGCTCACATCGCCGCAGGCATCGGTGATCACGTAGACCTCAAACCCCTGCTCCAGCGCCGACAGCGCCGGGCCGACGATGCATACACTGGTCCACAAGCCGGCGAGCACCAGCCGACGCTTGCCGATGCGGTTCACCTCATCGATCACCGGCTGGTCTTCCCAGGTGTTCATCGACGTGCGATCGAACACCGCCTGGCCAGGGAAGATCGCCGGCAGCTCCGGGAACATCGGGCCGGAGAACGACTTCTCGGCCACCGTGGTCAGCAGCACCGGCACCTTGAAGCCTTTGGCACCCTTGCTGATCAACGACACGTTGTTGCGCAGCGCGGAGATGTCGATGGTGTGGGTGGCAAATGCCATCTGCGACTGGTAGTCGATCAGTATCAGGGCGTGGTCGGCCGGTGACAGCAGTGCTTTGGCGGGGGTGGCGGTGGCGAGGCTCATGGGTGGACTCCGGTGGAGGAAACAACAGGGGGCTGGAAACGTGCCGCGCCATCGGCCAGATACTGGCCGGGACTGCAGCCGGTCTCGGCGCGGAAGCTGCGGACGAAGTGGCTCTGGTCGAAGAAGCCAAGATGCTGGGCCAGGCAGGTCATCGACTGCGCGGCCGTCGGCAGCAGCTGCGTGGCGCGTTCGATGCGCCGACGGCGCACGTAGCGCAGCGGACTGGCGCCGGTGCCCATGCGGAACAACCGCACCAGATGGAACCGGCTTACGCAGGCAACGGCAGCCAGCTCGGTCACCCGCAGCGGCTGCGACAGGTGCTCGTCGATGTAGCGCAGCGCACGCTGCAGGGCAGCCGACTGGTGCGGTGCCAAGGTGGTTGCGGACAGGGCAGGAGGCTGGACGGTAGCCATGAAGGAGCGCCGCGACGGGAGCACCCATGGTGTGCCGCCGGCTGCGATCGCCCTACCCCCGTCGGTCGAGGCCGGCGCTCACCCATTCGGGGGAGGCCGGCGCTGCAGCAGGCGGCGGCCGAACAACCGCGCATCCAGCGAATACGCGCCCGGCCCCAGCATGAGCAGGGCCAACGGCAGCAGCAGCCAGGGCAGCGCCGCGCCCTGCCCGTACAACCCCGACACTGCCAGCAGCACTGCCAGCGGGGTCAGCAGCCCGGGCAGCAGCAGGCCGATCGCCGCCAGGCACATCAGTCCCGGCGCACCGGCCGGGCTTCCGCCCGCCAACAGCCCCCCTGCCACGCACAGGCGCAGCCACAGCAGTCCCAGTCCGGGGCCGCGGTCAGGGAACATCACATACAAGCGCTGCATCGCCGGGCTCCGTCATCCATCACGGCGTAATAGCGGACACCGAAGCGGTACGCCTACCCCGAACGGGTCACCCCGGCCTGCCCCGCACCTGCCAGAATGACCGCATGCGTGGCCGCCCCTTCCCCTTCCTGCGTCGCCTGCCGGCGCTGCTGTCGTGCCTGCTGTTGTTGACTGCCCTGCCCGTCTTCGCCGTGCAGCAACCCGCAGTGAGCGATGGCATGCCCGGCTATCAGCACACCGCCTGGCGCGTCGGCCAGGGCGCCCCGGGGGATATCTGGGATATCGTCCAGGACCGCCAGGGCATGTTGTGGCTGGCGACGGGTTCGGGCCTGTACCGCTTCGACGGCCGCCGTTTCGAGCGGCAGGCCGCACCGACAGGCACCCGTTTTCCCTCCACCAACATGGTTACCCTCGGCCTCGATGGCGGCGATGGTGGCCTGTGGATCGGCTACTTCCAGGCAGGCATCAGCCAGTTCACGCAGGAACGCCTGCGCAGCTTCGGCCGCCCGCAGGGCGTGCCGGTGGGTGTGGTCCCCCGCTTCGCGCATGACCGCAACGGCCGCCTGTGGGCTGCCGTCAATGGCGGCCTGCGCTGGTTCGATGGACGTCGCTGGCAGGAGCCGCCGGCTTCCTTCGGCCTGCCGCAGAGACGCGTGCAATGGGTGCTGCAGGACCGCCACGGCACATTCTGGGTGCTGGCGGACCTGCAGATATGGCGTCGCCCTCCTGGCGCGGCCCGCTTCGAAGCCACCGGCATCGCGGTCTCGCAGATGGCCTCGCTGGTTGAGAGCCCGCGCGGCGAAATCTGGCTGGCCGACCGCGTGCGCGGCACGTCGCCGCTGGCCAACGCGCATGGCCTGTTGCCCGCCGAGGAACGTGAAGCACGGCGGCTGCCCGGGCTGGTCGCCTCGCGCCTGCAGTTCACGGCCGACGGGGCCCTGTGGGCCACGCTCAGCCCGCACGGTGGCGTGGCCCGGGTCACCTTCGACGGCCAAGAGGCTGTGCGCATGGAGCGCTTCGATGCCGCGCAGGGCCTTACCGCGACGTCGGCAGTGCCGGTCCTTGCCGATCGCGAAGGCAACATCTGGGTAGGCACCAACCTCGGCCTCAACCGCTTCCGTGCGCACAGCGTGCAGACCTTGTCCGTGGGCCCTACCGATCCCTACCGGTCATTGGTACGCGCCAGTGATGGCCGAGTGTATGGCTATGGCGAAGACCTGAAGCTGTTCGACCTGCGGCGTCCGCTGCTGGGCGGCAGTGCTGCGCAGCTGCAGGCCGCGGCACGACAGGCACCCACTCCGGTGTGGCAGTTCGACTGGATCAATCTGGCGCGCACCGTCAGCGGCCACACCACCCTCATACCGCTGCCGGCACCGTTCACCGGGCAGCCACTGCACGCCCTGCTGTTTGCCGATGCGGACCAGGCCTGGGCCTGCGCCGGCGAGCGCGCGGTGCTGCACTACACGGACAACCGCTGGCGTCGCGAAACCCGGCTTCCCGAGCAGGCCTGTTCGTCGCTGGCGCGTACCG
>NZ_JBFRFE010000123.1:0-8385 GCF_052114665.1 Stenotrophomonas sp. 2YAF22
CCCCGAGCCCGTCATGCCCACCGCCCTGCCCCTGCGCCTGCTGCAACTGATCATCGGCCTGTTCCTTTATGGCTTCGGCGCCTCGCTGATGATCCGCGCCGCCATCGGTGTCGCGCCGTGGGATGTGCTGTCGCAGGGCATTGCTGCACAGACCCCGTTGTCGTTCGGCCTGGCCACCAACGTGATCGGCGCGCTGGTACTGCTGCTGTGGTGGCCGCTGCGGCAGAAGCCCGGTGTCGGTACCGTGCTCAACGTGATGCTGATCGGCCCTTCGGCCCAGTTCGGACTGTGGCTGCTGCCCCCGGCCGTCGGTCTCGGCTGGCAGGTGGCGATGTTCTGCGCCGGCATGCTGCTGGTGGCGCTGGCCACCGGCCTGTACATCGGCGCCAAGCTCGGCCCTGGCCCGCGCGATGGCCTGATGACTGGACTGCACGCGCGCACCGGCTGGCCGATCTGGAAGGTGCGCAGCCTGATTGAAGGCAGCGTGCTGCTGCTGGGGTGGTGGCTGGGCGGCAATGTCGGCGTCGGCACGCTCGCCTTCGCGTTGCTGATCGGACCGTTGTGCGGGGTCACGCTTGGCTGGTTCGGGATCGGCCGCACACCGGTAGTGCCGGCCGCTGGCCGGCAACCGCAATCGCCCTGAGCTGACCGGTAGGCCGGGCATGGCCCGGCGCTACCGAGCGAGGCAGCCCTTGCCCCGGGAGCCGTTTCGCGGCACCCTTCGCGCTTCCGTACGCAAGCGTATCGACATGTCGCCAGCCAACGAAAGCGCCTACCCCCACCTGTTCGCCCCGCTGGACCTGGGCTTCACCCAGCTGCGCAACCGGGTGCTGATGGGCTCGATGCACACCGGCCTGGAGGACCGCGCACGCGACTTCCCGCGCCTGGCCGCCTACTTCGCAGAGCGCGCCGAAGGTGGCGTCGGCCTGATCGTCACCGGTGGTTTCGCGCCGAACGTGGTCGGCTGGCTCAAGCCGTTCGGCGGCAAGCTGTCCTGGCCTTGGGAAGTGCGCCCGCATCGGCAGTTGACCGCCGCCGCGCACCAGCACGGCGCGAAGATCTGCCTGCAGCTGCTGCATGCCGGGCGCTACGCCTATCACCCGCTGTCGGTAGCGCCGTCGAAGCTGAAGGCGCCGATCAATCCGTTCACCCCGCGCGCCTTGTCGGCCAGCGGCGTCGAGCGGCACATCGCCGACTATGCACGCAGCGCGAAGCTGGCCCGCGAAGCCGGCTACGACGGCGTGGAAGTGATGGGCTCGGAGGGTTACCTCATCAACGAGTTCATCGCCCCGCGCACCAACAAGCGCGATGACCGCTGGGGCGGTGATGCCGCACAGCGCATGCGCTTCGCGGTGGAGATCGTGCGCCGCATCCGCGAAGCCTGCGGCCCGGATTTCATCATCATCTACCGCCTGTCGCTGGTCGACCTGGTCGAAGACGGCAGCAACTGGGAAGAGATCGTGCAGCAGGCCCAGGCCATCGAGGCCGCCGGTGCGACGATCCTCAATTCCGGCATCGGCTGGCATGAAGCGCGCATTCCGACCATTGCCACGTCGGTACCGCGTGGCGCATTCGCCGCGGTCACCGCCAAGCTCAAGCCGCACGTGTCGTTGCCGCTGGTGGCGACCAACCGCATCAACATGCCCGAGGTGGCCGAACGCATCCTCGCCGATGGCGGTGCCGACATGGTGTCGCTGGCCCGTCCGCTGCTGGCCGACCCGCAGTGGCCGAACAAGGCCCGCGCCGGCCGTGCCGAGGCCATCAACACCTGCATCGCCTGCAACCAGGCCTGCCTGGACCACGTGTTCGAAAACAAGCTGGCCAGTTGCCTGGTCAACCCGCGTGCCGCCCACGAGACCGAGCTGGTCTACACCCCGACCACCGCACCGAAGCGGGTGGCCGTGGTCGGCGCCGGCCCGGCCGGCCTGGCCTGCGCTACGGTCGCTGCCGAACGCGGCCACCAGGTCACCCTGTTCGACGCCAGCGAGGAGATCGGTGGCCAGTTCAACGTGGCCAAGCGCATTCCCGGCAAGGAAGAGTTCCACGAGACCCTGCGCTACTTCCGCCACAAACTGGGCGAGACCGGCGTGCAGCTGCGCCTGGGCACCCGTGCCGACGCGGCCAGCCTGGCCGGCTTCGACGAGGTCGTACTGGCCACCGGCATCCTGCCGCGCAAGGTCGACTTCCCCGGTGCCGACCACGCCAAGGTGGTCAACTACCTGGACGTGCTGCTGGGCCGGGTCGAGGTGGGTGCCAGCGCCGCCATCATCGGCGCCGGTGGCATCGGCTTCGATGTCGGCGAGTTCCTTGCCCATGACGGCCCCTCGCCATCGCTGGACCCGCAACGCTGGATGGCCGAATGGGGCGTGGATGCCACCTTCGAGGCCCGCGGTGCACTGGCCCGCCCGGCCGTGGAGGCGTCGCCGCGCAGGCTGTGGCTGCTGCAGCGCAGTGCCGGCAAGCCCGGTGCCCGCCTGGGCAAGACCACCGGCTGGATCCACCGCGCCACGCTGAAGGCCAAGGGCGTGCGCATGCTGGGCGGTGTCGAGTACCTGGGCGTGGACGATGCGGGCCTGCGCATCCGCGTGGACGGCACCGAACAGCTGCTGCCGGTTGACCACGTGGTGATCTGTGCCGGGCAGGAACCGCAGCGCGCGCTGCAGGCCGAACTGCAGGCCGCGGGCATCACCGCACACCTGATCGGTGGTGCAGACGTGGCCGCCGAACTCGATGCAAAACGTGCGATCGATCAGGGCAGCCGGCTCGCCGCCACGCTCTGATGAACACCTGAATGGGGGCCGGAATGTAATTTCCGTCACCGGCCCCCAAGCTGAATGTCAAGCCGGACGATTCAGGATGCGTTCGGCAATGCCCCCCTACCTTGCGCCAACTTTCTGCTCACCAGCCAGTTTCCGGTGAGCCGGTGCGGACCCCGCCGATCGATCCACGATCGTGTTCTTGGGGCCGCCCACGGGGCAGCCCCGATGGCCGCCTCCCCATGACGCCAAGTCGTACCCCGCCTCCAGCAGCCTGCGCTGCCGGAACCGCCAGGTGCGTCCCACACGGAGCAAGGAGTTATATGAAACTGGCCTGGATTCTCTGGCTGTCGCAGTTGCTGCCGCAGCCGGCCGCTGATTCATTGTGTTTGAGCACCACCGTTTACCTGGAAGCCCGCGACCAGACCCTGCGTGGGCAGCAGGCGGTGGCCGAGGTCGCCCTGCGTCGCCTCGACAGTGGCCTGTGGGGCGACTCGATGTGCCAGGTGGTGACCGCGCGCAAGCAGTTCGCCCCCACCATCGTCTCCCCCGGCACCCAGCTGGGCAACGATGCGGCGTGGAGTGAGGCGATGGACGTGGCCTTCGACGCCGAGCGCAACTGGGCGCTGCCAGCCGGCGAGCGCCGCGAGATCGTGCCTGGCGCCAGCCACTTCGCTGCGCTGGCCATCGCCAGCCCGAACTGGCGCAACGCCTATCAGGTGGCCACCATCGGCGATCACACCTTCTACAAAGTGCAGAACCTCAAGCCCCGGCAGTCGTAACGATCCGTTGCCGGTGGCAGCGTTGCCGCGTGCGGCTGGGCTCTGGGATAGTGGTGGTTTCCCGCCACACCCCGCCTGGAGTTCCCATGAAGCTGTACAGCAAGCCCGGTGCCTGTTCCACCGCCGACCACATCGCCCTGCAGTGGACCGGCCAGCCGTTCGAGGTCGAACTGCTGAACAAGGACACCCTGAAGGGTCCGGAATTCCTCAAGATCAATCCGGCCGGCGCGGTACCGGCGATCGTCGATGGCGACTTCGTGCTGGTGCAGAACGCGGCGATCATGGGCTACATCGCCGACAGCTACCCGCAGGCCGGTCTCGGTGGCGATGGCAGCCCGCGCCAGCGCGCTGAAGCCACCCGCTGGCTGGCCTTCGTCAACTCCGACGTGCACCCGGCGTTCTCGCCGCTGTTCGCGCCGGGCAAGTTCATCGCCGATGAAGGCCAGTACGACGCGATCCGCGCCGCGGCGCACAAGCGCCTGCGCGCCCTGTTCGAGACCGCCGACAGGCAGCTGGCCGACAAGCCGTGGCTGGCCGGCTTCCGCAGCTTCGCCGATCCCTACTTCTACATCACCCTGCGCTGGGCGGCCGGCACCAAGGTCGACCTGTCGGGCCTGGACAACCTCGCCGCCTACAAGGCGCGCATGGACGCCGATCCGGGCGTGCAGGCGGCGCTGAAGGCCGAAGGCCTGGCCTGATGGAACCGGGGTCGGAGCCGTTCGCATCGCGAACGGCTCTGACCCCATCGGCTCCATCGACGCTGTCAGCCGATTTCGCGGATCACTTCGCCCTTCGCATCGCGCAGGAACGTCGGCACCACTTCAACCTGCAACGTGCTCGACACCGTGTAGGTTCCGCGTTCCGGCCGCACGTCCTGCCAGGCCTGCAACGCCGCGTCGTCCAGTAGCCAGCGCACGTTGTCGCTCTCCACCGCGGCGGCGCCATCGGTGGCAGGCATGAACTCCCATTGCCGTTCGCGGCTGACCAGCGTCAGTGCCTTGCCGTGGCGCAGGCGCAGTGGCAGCAGTTCACCCACGCTGCCGACCTGCCCTGCCCCCAGCACCAGCGTGGTGATGCCGGCCGTCTGCCGCCAGTCCAGCGTCTCGATGAACAACATGCCTGTACTGGATCCCTCACGCTCGCTGCCGGCCTGCACCTGCGCGGCCAGCGCCGGATCATCCAGCAGGTTGCCGCGATGCAGATCGGTGATCCACAACGACATCGCCGGCTCGAGCACCTGCAGCACACCGCGCGTGGACCAGCGCTTGATCGCGCCCATTTCCTCATCGGTCAGCCCCACCACCTGCAGGAACTGCAGCTGCCCATTTGCGGTATCGCGCGCGGGCAACTGCAGATCGGCAATGAACGCCAGATGGCAGAGACGGGTATCGGTCTCCAGCGCGATCGGGCCGTTGGCGTTGAGGTGATGCCCATCCTCGAACACATTGCCGCTGCTGAACACATAGCGCGCCAGATTCTGCAGCAGGTTCATCGGCCACGCAGGCGGTGTGCTGTCCGCATGCTCACCCTTGTCGGCAGCCAGGCGGAACGTCAGCTCGAAGCCGTAGCCACTGGTGGCCGCATCGCTGCTCTCTTTTGCATACAGTTCCGACAGGCCGTAGGTGACGTAGTGCCAATGCGGAACCGGTGCCTCCGCCCAGTACACGCTGATGCCGTCGAGCGGATCCTGGCCACCCAGCGTGTACGGCAACGCGGTACCGAAGTGACGCGGCTCCTGGCCGGCGTACAGCGGCGCCAGCGCGGCATTGATCGCATCCCAACCGGGTGTATCGGTGTCGTCCTGCATGCGGGGCTCCTGGGCGGAAAAAGAGCGGACCACTTTACCCCGCGTGTCAGCCGGGCACGACCTCGGCGGTGACCGGTGCCAGCGATACCTGGATCTCCTGCCACCAGCGCTGTGCCAGCGCCGGGCTGCGCGCCTTGCCGATCGCGGCGATCATTTCCGGGCACAGCTTTTCCAGGGTGACCGCGTCGGTACAGCGCTCGATCTTCAACTGCATGAAGTAGCCTTTCAGGCCGAGATGGCGGCGCACGGCATCGCTCATCGCGTCGTACAACTGCTGGTACAGCGCCGGATCGTGCTCGCGGCCGCTGCACAGCCCGCGCTGTGCCGCAGGTTCGGCCCTGCCGCCGACCACTTCGATCAGGCCGAGTGCGGCCAATTGCTCCAACGCATCCTGCGGTGCGCGCAGTCCTTCGAACAAGCCGCGCAGTTCGCTTTCATCGCGCTGGCCGTCAACCATCAACAGGATCGAACGCAGCGCCGCCGGCAGGCGCCGGGCACGATCTTCGATCTCCTGGCGGCCAGCGGCCGTCTTGGCATGCAGCAGTGCCATAGCTCCCCCTTCCCACGATGCGATACGCATGCGCGCCCTTGCGGGCACGCTCCCCTGTTCGCCATCCCCGGATGGCACGCGCGTTCCCCGGCGCGTACCGCGTGTTGCAGGTCGATGACAGCCGGAGCTTAGCGCATGTCCTTCGCCCGAGGGGTAGTGCCGGCCGCTGGCCGGCAGCCCGCCAATCCCGAGGTTGCCGGCCAGCGGCCGGTACCACCTCTGATCATCGTCCCAGCGCGCGGCGGATCTCTTCCAGCGCCCCCGGGTCGTCCAGCGTCGACAGGTCGCCGGGGTCGCGCTGCTCGGCCAATGCCTGCAGCGAGCGACGCAGCAGCTTGCCCGAACGGGTCTTGGGCAGCGCGTTGACCACATGGATGTGCGCCGGTCGCGCCACCGCACCCAGCGAGGCGGTCACCGTGGCCATCATCTCGGCCACCACTGCGGCCGGGTCTTCGCCATCGAGCCCCTGCTTGAGGGTGACGAACACCAGCGGCACCTGCCCCTTCAATTCGTCCTTCACCCCGATCACCGCTGCCTCGGCCACGCGCGGGTGACTGGAGATGGCCTCTTCGATCTCACGCGTGCCCAGGCGGTGGCCGGCCACGTTGATCACATCGTCGGTGCGGCCCAGGATGAAGGTATAGCCATCGTCATCGCGGATGGCCCAGTCCAGCGAGCTGTACAGCAGTTCCTTGAAGTGGCTGAAGTAACTCTGCAGGAAGCGGCTGTCGTCATTCCAGACCGTGCTCATGCAGCCCGGCGGCAACGGCGGGGTCATCACCAGCACGCCCTTCTGCCCGGCAGCCACTTCTTCACCGGTGTTCTCGTCGATCACCTTCATGCGGTAGCCGAGATTGGGGAAACCCGGTGAGCCGAAACGCACCGGCTTCATGTCCAGCCCAGGCAGCAGGGTCAATGCCGGCCAACCGGTTTCGGTCTGCCAGTAGTTGTCGATGATCGGCTTGCCCAGCGCGTCGCTGATCCAGTGTGCGGTCGGTTCGTCCAGCGGCTCGCCGGCCAGGAACAGATACTTCAGCGCATCGAGGTCGTGCCGATGGATGAAATCGGCGTCGTGCTTCTTCAGCACGCGGATGGCGGTCGGCGAAGAGAACATCGTGCGTACGTTGTACTGCTCGCACAGCGCCCACCAGATGCCCGGATCGGGGTTGGTCGGCAGCCCTTCGTACAGCAGCGAGGTGCAGCCGCCGATCAGCGGGCCATACACGTTGTAGGAATGGCCCACGGCCCAGCCGACGTCGGAGGTGGAGAACATCACCTGTCCGGGCTTGCAGTCGAACACGGTCTGCATCGATTGCGCCATCGCCACCGCATAGCCACCGACATCGCGCTGCACGCCCTTCGGCTTGCCGGTGGTGCCGGAGGTGTACAGCAGGTAGCTGGGCTCGCTCGATTCCAGCCATTGCACCGGCACATCGGTTTCGCCGATCTGCGCACGCAGGCTGGCGTACTCGACGTCACGCCCTTCGATGCGTGGCTCGGCCGGGTCCAGCCCGCGCGAAACGATCAGCACGTGCGGCGGCGGATTGCTGGCCTCGGCGCAGGCGGCATCGACCATCGCCTTGTAAGGAATGAGCTTGCCACCGCGCATGCCGGCATCGGCGGCGATCAGCAGCTTCGGCTTGGCATCGTCAATGCGCAGCGCGAGGTTGTGTGCGGCGAAACCACCGAACACCACCGAGTGCACCGCACCGATACGTGCACAGGCAAGCATGGCGAACACGGCCTCGGCCATGTTCGGCATGTAGATCACCACGCGATCCCCGTGGCCGACACCAAGGTGTTTCAGCACGGCGGCGAAGTCGTTCACTTCGCGATACAGCTGGCGATAGGTGATTTCGCGGGTGCTGTTGGTTTCGGTGGAGATGGCGACCAGTGCGAGCTGGTCCGCGCGGTCGGCCAGATGCCGGTCGACGGCGTTGTAGCAGAGGTTGGTTTCACCACCCACGAACCAGCGCCGGAACGGCGGGTTGCTGTAGTCGAGCACCTGTTGCGGCGGCGTGTGCCAATGGATGCGCTTGGCTTCCTCGCCCCAGAATGCCTCCGGCTCGTCGATCGAACGGCGGTAGGTTTCCTCGTAGTTCATGACGCAGCCCTCCCAGACAAAGTCATGGTTCGAGCATAGTCCGGCACTGGCGCGTGGGCCGCCCTACCTTGGTAGGGGGTGTGTTGCCGGCAGGGCTGCGCCCTGCACCCGCAGAGGCGGAAGCAACGGCAACAGCAACAGCCGAAGCAACAGCAATGGCAGATTCCGGGGTTGGCGGGGAAGGGACAGATGGCGGGGGACGCTGCAAGTACGTCCCTGTAAGCTCGGTCGCGCCATCCCTGGCGCTCACGCCCCCGCCATCTGCCCCCTCCCCGCCTCCGACAATTTCCCTCCGCTGTTGGTGGGTGTCGACTCCCGCTGCTGTTGGTGGGTGTCGACCTTGGTCGACACGTAGATCCACGCCATGCGTGGATGCTCTTCGTTCA
>NZ_JBFRFE010000124.1:0-8373 GCF_052114665.1 Stenotrophomonas sp. 2YAF22
GGCGCCAGTACCGCGGCACGCTGTGTGGACGTGGCGGCGCTGGTTGCAGCCTGCGTACTGCGCGGGCAGCCGCAGGCCAAGGTATTGCCGTTCGACACCGAGGTGCGCCACGTGCGGCTGAACCCGCGCGACAGCGTGATGACGTTGGCCCGCCAGCTGGCGATCAACGGTGGCGGTACGTCGGTCAGCGCGCCGCTGCACTACCTCAACCTGCGGCGCGAGCCGGTGGACCTGGTGGTGATGGTGTCGGACAACGAGAGTTGGCGTGACACCCGCAGCGGCGGCCAGACGGCCACGATGCTGCAGTGGGATGCACTGAAGCGTCGTTGCCCGCAGGCGCGGCTGGTGTGCATCGACCTGCAGCCGGTGTCCAGCAGCCAGACCGTGCAGCGCGGTGACGTGCTGCACATCGGAGGCTTCAGCGATGCGGTGTTCGACCTGATCGCGCAGTACGCCGCTGCGGCCGAAGACGGCAGCAGCTGGGTCGAGCGCATCCAGGACATGGCGTTGTAAGGCGGCAAGGATGTCGCCACGGACCGCCCGGCTGGCAATGGGGCCAGCCGGGCAGGGCCAGGAATTCGTTTTTGCGGTGAATGCTGGTGGAACTACATTGGTTGTCCCTTCGGGGTCGGGTTCGAGTCCCGCGTTTCCTGCCTGTCGTGAGGAAGCAGACGTTCCACTTCCCTTGTCACCGTACCTTTTCAAACGGCACCGGCAACGGCGCCGATGCTTCACCGCCGGCAGTGCGAATGCCGGAGGAACTACAGCCTCTTAAGCTCCAGGTCGCGGGTTCGACTCCCGCCTGCCGCGGCAACGCGGCGGTAGCTCAGTGGTAGAGCAGGATGTTCCTCCAGATTCTTGTCGTGCTGCCGGCACCTTCGCTTTCGTTGCGCGGGGAATGYAGGTGGAACTACATCGGAAGCCCTTCGGGGTCGGGTTCAAGTCCCGGCCGTCCCCCACGGCAACGTGGGTGACGGAATGTTCCACCACCCTTGTCACCGCACCTTCTTAGTTTTTGCTTTGGATGAAAGGAAACATCACCATGACCACCCTCAATTACGACGTGATCCAGCAGCCGGGTGCTGCACCGATCAAGCTGTGGACCCGCGGCGTGCCGCTGGAAGACCAGGCGCGCGAGCAGCTGCAGAACATCGCCAAGCTGCCCTTCATCCACAAGTGGATCTCGGTGATGCCCGACGTGCACCTGGGCAAGGGCGCGACCGTGGGTTCGGTGGTGCCGACCATCGGCGCGATCATTCCTGCAGCGGTGGGCGTGGACATCGGCTGCGGCATGATCGCGGTGCGCACCACGCTGGTTGCCAGCGACCTGCCGGACAACCTGTCGGCGGTGCGCAGCGCGATCGAGCGGGCGGTGCCGCACGGCCGCAGCGTTACCCGCGGGGGCCGTGACAAGGGCAGTTGGGACACGCCGCCCGAACTGGCTGTGGAAGGCTGGGCGCAGCTGGTGGATGACTTCGCATTGATCTGCGAGCGTCACCCGCGCCTGAAGAACACCAACAACCTCAAGCACCTGGGAACGCTGGGTACCGGCAACCACTTCGTCGAGGTCTGCCTGGACCAGGAGCAGCGCGTGTGGTTCATGCTGCACTCCGGTTCGCGTGGCGTAGGCAATGCCATCGGCACCTACTTCATCGAGCTGGCCAAGCAGGAAATGCGCCGCTGGATGATCAACCTGCCCGACCAGGACCTGGCCTACCTGCCCGAGGGCAGCCAGCACTACGGCGACTATGTGTTCGCGGTGGACTGGGCGCAGCGTTTCGCACGCATGAACCGCGAGGTGATGATGCGCAACGTGGTGGCCGCGGTGCGTACGGTGATCAGCAAGCCGTTCGAGGCCGAGGCCGAGGCGGTGAACTGCCACCACAACTACGTGAACCGCGAGACCCACTTCGGCAAGGAAGTGATGCTGACCCGCAAGGGCGCGGTGAGTGCGCGCAAGGGCGAACTGGGCATCATTCCGGGCAGCATGGGGGCCAAGAGCTTCATCGTGCGTGGCCTCGGCAACGAGGACAGCTTCCACAGCTGCAGCCACGGTGCCGGCCGCGTGATGAGCCGTACCCAGGCACGCAAGCTGATCACGGTGGATGACCACGCCAAGGCCACCGCGCACGTGGAGTGCCGCAAGGATGCGGAGGTGGTGGATGAATCGCCGGCGGCCTACAAGCCGATCGAGGCGGTGATGGAGGCCCAGCGCGATCTGGTCGAGATCGTGCACACGCTGCGCCAGGTGGTGTGCGTGAAGGGATGAGGCAACCCGTGCGCGGCGTACACTGCGCCGCGCACGGCAGCAGGGCCCGGCATCGAACAACGGGCACGGAGGAACAGACAGATGGACATGATTGAACTGGATGGCGGGCACGGAGGCGGACAGCTGCTGCGCTCGGCACTGACCCTGAGCCTGTGCACCGGCACCGGCTTCACGCTGCACAACATCCGCGCGATCCGGCGCAAGCCGGGGTTGATGCGCCAGCACCTGACCGCGGTGAACGCTGCGGCGCGGGTCGGCAACGCCTGTGTGCACGGTGCAGAACTGGGCGCTACCTCGTTGCGTTTCGAGCCGGGGCGGGTGAGCGCCGGCACCTACCACTTCGCGACCGGCAGCGCCGGCTCGGCCACGCTGGTGCTGCAGACCGTACTACCCGCGCTGTGGCGCGCGCAGGGGCCGTCGCAGCTGCGCCTGGAAGGCGGTACCCACAATCCGCTGGCACCCAGCGCGGATTTCATCGCGCAAAGCTATCTGCCGGCGCTGGGCCGGATGGGCGTGCAGGCGTCGATGCAGCTGCTGCAGCACGGTTTCCATCCAGCCGGTGGCGGCGTGATGGAGGTGCAGGTGCAGCCGTGCGCGGCGTTGCAGCCGCCGTCGTTGGAGGTGCGTGCACCGTTGCAGGCGATCGAGGCACAGGTGCTGATGTCCGGCCTGTCCAGCGGCATCGGCCTGCGCGAACTGCAGGTACTGGCCGAGACGCTGGGCGTGGACCCGCACCCGCGCAACGTGCAGTCGATACGGCCGGCGCTGGGACCGGGCAACGTCGCCCTGGTGCGCGTGCGTCATGGTGATCACGTGGAGGTGTTCAGCGGCCACGGCGAGCGCAGTGTCTCCGCCGAGCAGGTCGGGGCGCGCCTGGCCGGGCAGGTCAAGCAGTACCTGGACGGGACCGGTGCTGTTGGCGAGTACCTGTCCGACCAGTTGCTGCTGCCGATGGCGCTGGCGGGCGGCGGTGCGTTCACCACCCACGTGCTGAGCGATCACCTGGTCAGCAATGCGCGGTTGATCGAGAAGTTCCTGCCGGTGGAATTCGACTGGCAGCCGCACGACGGTGGCTGGCGGGTGACGGTGCAGGCCTGAGTGCCCGCCGGGCGTGGCCCGGCGCTACCGGAGCATTCCAGTCGCCTGTCGATCCTGGGCGCGTCGGCCGATCATGCCGCGCTGCGCAGGCATCGCTGCGCGCTGTCGGATTGATCCTGCGCAAGGCACGATCTCCACACAGGCTGTGTAATGGTGTCGTTCCCACTGGCTGGATCACCGCGGAGCCCCACCATGTACAAGCGCATCCTGATCGCCACCGATGGCTCGGAGCTGGCCGACAAGGGCCTGGCCAAGGGCCTGGAGCTGGCCAAGGACCTCAACGCCGAGGTCGACATCGTCACCGTCTCCGAGCCTTGGGCCGTCGGCATGTACGACGCCATGGGCTGGAGCGTGGGCTACATGAACAGCCCCGAATACAAGGCCGACCGAGAGGAAGGCGCGCAGAAGGTGCTGCAGCCGGCCCTGGCCAAGGCGGCCGAGCAGGGCATCACCGCCAATCCGGTGCATGTGCTGGACCGCTACGCGGCCGACGGCATCATCGAGACGGCGGGCCAGCGCAACAGCGATCTGATCGTAATGACCTCGCACGGCCGCCGCGGCGTCACCCGCGTGCTGCTGGGCAGCCAGACCGCCGAGGTGCTGGCGCGCAGCACGCTGCCGGTGCTGGTCATCCGCTGATACGGAAGCGTTCCCGGGGAGGGGACCCGACGCCGGCCGCAGGATGCGCGCCGGCGTTGTTTTTTATCGGCGGCCCGAAGAGCATCCACGCATGGCGTGGATCTACTCCAGTTCACCGTCAAAGGTCCACGCCATGCGTGGATGGGGCCACCGCAATGCCAGTAGATCCACGCCATGCGTGGATGGGGCCACCGCAATGCGCAGTAGATCCACGCCATGCGTGGATAGGGCCACCGCAATGCCCAGTAGATCCACGCCATGCGTGGATGGGACCACCGCAATGCGCAGTAGATCCACGCCATGCGTGGATGGGGCCACCGCAATGCCCAGTAGATCCACGCCATGCGTGGATGGGCCGGGCCGATCGCCTTGATGGGGTCAGAGCCCTTTCCTGCGGAAAGGGATCCGACCCTGTCGCATCACCAGCTGTACAGCTTCCAGTACACCGGCGACACGCCATCCTTGTCGTTGTCGAAGCGGCCATCGCCGTTCTTGTCGTACATGTAGAACGGGGCGCCACGTGCCGGCGTCACCTTGACCATGCGCAACTGGCCGGACACCCGGTATTCCTCGATGGTGTCGCCGTTGTCCATGGTCCGCTTGGAGACATCGGCGCCCTTGACGTCCACCGGGGGAGCGCCTGCACCGCCCATGCTGGCGCAGCCAGCAAGCAGGAGCAGGGAAGCCAGCATCAGGGTCTTCATCGGCGGGGCCTTTGCCTGGAAAGAGCCTTGATTATGCCCCATCGCCGCGTCGCTGCCGTGTCGCCGCGATGCAGGAACAGGCGCGTAGAATCGACACATGAGCAGATTAGTCCTGATCGACGGGTCCAGTTACCTGTACCGCGCGTTCCACGCGCTGCCGCCCCTGTCCAATGCACAGGGTGAGCCCACCGGCGCGCTGTTCGGCGTGGTCAACATGCTGCGCTCGACGCTGAAGGAGCGCCCGGCCTACGTCGCCTTCGTCGTCGATGCCCCCGGCAAGACCTTCCGCGATGACCTGTACGACCAGTACAAGGCCAACCGCCCGCCGATGCCCGATGAACTGCGCAGCCAGGTTGAGCCAATGTGCCGCATCGTCGAAGCACTGGGCATCAGCATCCTGCGCATCGAAGGCGTGGAGGCCGACGATGTGATCGGCACCCTGGCCCTGCAGGGCGTGGCACAGGACCTGAAGGTCACCATCTCGACCGGCGACAAGGATTTCGCCCAGCTGGTCCGGCCCGGCATCGAACTGGTCAACACCATGACCGGCAGCCGCATGGATTCGGACGCGGCGGTGATGGACAAGTTCGGCGTGCGTGCGGACCAGATCGTCGACCTGCTGGCGCTGATGGGCGACACCGTGGACAACGTGCCCGGGGTGGAGAAGTGCGGGCCGAAGACGGCCGCCAAGTGGCTGGCCGAATACCAGCATCTGGACGGGGTGATGGCAGCGGCGCCGACGATGAAGGGCAAGATCGGCGAGAACCTGCGCGCCGCGCTGGAGCGGCTGCCGCTGAACAAGGAGCTGGTGACCATCCGCACCGACGTCGCCCTTGATGCCAGCCCGACCACACTGGCGCTGCGTGATCCGGATGTGCCCACGCTGGGCGAGCTGTACCTGCGCTATGGCTTCACCCAGGCGTTGAAGGAGCTGGGCGGTCCGATCGCCGCTCCGGCGCAGGTCAGCGAGGCCACACCCAGCCTGCGCGGCACCGCGGCCGGCTTTGCCCGTGGCAGCGCCGAAGCGCCGCCGGCGGGCGAGCTCGATCCTGCGCTGTCGGCGCCCGGCGAGTACGAGACCGTGCTGACCACAGAGCAGCTGCAGGCCTGGGTCGCGCGCGTGCAGCAGGCCGATCTGATCAGCTTCGATACCGAGACCGACGCGCTGGATGCGATGCGCGCGCGGCTGGTGGGCATCAGCCTGGCGGTGGAGCCGGGCAAGGCCGCCTACATCCCGGTCGGCCATGACTATCCGGGCGCGCCGGCACAGCTTCCGCTGGCACAGGTGCTCGATGCGCTGCGGCCGGTGCTGCAGGATCCGGCGAAGAAGAAGCTGGGCCAGCATGGCAAGTACGACCTGCATGTACTGCGCCGCCATGGCGTGGACGTGCAGGGCTACCACGACGACACCATGCTTGAGAGCTTCGTGCTCAATTCCACCGCCACCCGCCACGACATGGATTCGCTGGCCCTGCGTTACCTGGGCTACAACACCATCAAGTTCGAGGACGTGGCAGGCAAGGGCGCCAAGCAGATTTCGTTCTCGCAGGTGGGCATCGACGAGGCCGGCCGCTACGCCGCCGAAGACGCCGACATCACCCTGCGCCTGCACCACGCGCTGCAGCCGCAGCTGCTGGCCGAACCGACCCTGGACAGCGTGTACCGCAGCATCGAGATGCCGCTGGTACCGGTGCTGACCAGCATCGAAGCCAATGGCGTGCGGATCGACACCGACGAACTGCGCCGGCAGAGCCAGGACCTGTCCTCGCGCATGCTGGCCGCGCAGCAGAAGGCCACTGAACTGGCCGGGCGCAGCTTCAACCTGGATTCGCCCAAGCAGCTGCAGGCGGTGCTGTTCGATGAGCTGAAGCTGCCGGCGGTGGTGAAGACCCCCAAGGGCCAGCCCAGCACCAATGAAGAGGCGCTGGAGGCGATTGCCGAGCAGCACGTTCTGCCCCGGGTGATCCTCGAGTACCGTGGCCTGGCCAAACTGCGCAGCACCTATACCGACAAGCTGCCGGAGATGGTCAACTCCGAAACCGGCCGGGTGCACACCAGCTACCACCAGTCCGGTGCCGCCACCGGCCGCCTGTCCTCGTCCGATCCGAACCTGCAGAACATCCCGATCCGCACCGAGGATGGCCGCCGCATCCGCCGTGCGTTCATCGCCCCGGAAGGCTTCCAGCTGCTGGCGGCCGACTATTCGCAGATCGAGCTGCGGATCATGGCGCATCTGTCCGGAGACCCGGGCCTGGTGCGGGCCTTCGAGCAGGGCGCCGACGTGCATCGCGCCACCGCCGCCGAGGTGTTCGGCCGCACCCTGGAAGAAGTGACCAGCAACGAGCGCCGCGCGGCCAAGGCGATCAACTTCGGCCTGATGTACGGCATGAGTGCGTTCGGACTGGCCCGCAACCTCGGCATCGACCGCGGCCAGGCGCAGGATTACGTGGCGCTGTACTTCAGCCGCTATCCGGGCGTGCGTGACTTCATGGAGCGCATGCGCGAGCAGGCCCGCGAGCAGGGCTACGTGGAGACCCTGTTCGGTCGCCGGCTGTACCTGAACGACATTCATGCACGTAACCAGGGCCTGCGTGCTGGCGCTGAACGTGCGGCGATCAATGCACCGATGCAGGGCACCGCCGCCGACATCATCAAGCGCGCCATGGTCGATGTGGACAAATGGCTGCGTGACAGCGGCGCACCGGCGCGGATGATCCTGCAGGTGCACGATGAACTGGTGTTCGAAGCCGAGGCCGGTTTCATCGAAGAACTGCGTAGCAATGTCGTGCAGCGCATGTCGCAAGCGGCACAATTGCGGGTGCCGTTGGTGGTCGATACCGGTACTGGCAGCAATTGGGATGAGGCGCACTGAGTCGCATTCAGGCCGAAAACGCCGTGAATTCGTTCATTTGCATGATATTTCTGACTCAAACATGAATGTTTCCCTGATGGGTGCTTATTAAATTGGGCCCCTTCACGAACCGTTAGTGTTCGGAGTGCTTCTATAACTCCCGACAGGCGCAATGCCTGTCGTGGATCTCTCCCATCCCCTGGAGCAGATCTCGGAACGGGGGCTCCTCCCCAAGCGCCCGTTCCCCGGCCCCGTTGACCTCCCCCTGGTCAGCGGGGCTTTTTATTTTTGCGCTGCTGCGCCACGCTGGGCCACCGCCCAGCAGGGAAACCCGCGATGCCCGATCTGTTCGACTTGGCGATGCCGTGGTGGGAATTCATCCTGCGCGCGGTGGTGGTCTACGCAGTCGTGCTGGGCATGGTCCGGCTCAGCGGCAAGCGCGCGCTGGGACAGGTCACCCCGTTCGACGTGCTGCTGATCGTGCTGCTGGGCAACGCGGTGCAGAACGCATTGCTGGGCACCGATACCTCGCTGGCCGGCGGCCTGCTGCTGGCCGCCACGCTGATCCTGCTGAACTATGGCGTAGGCTGGATCACCGCCCGCAGCCGCCGCATGGAACGGCTGATCGAGGGCGAACCGGTGGTGATCGCGCGCAACGGCAAGCTCTTCGACAGTGTGCTGCGGCGCGAGCTGGTCAGCCGCGCCGATTTCGATGTCGCCATGCGCCAGCAGAGCTGCATCGGCGTGGAAGAAGTGGAACTGGCACTGCTGGAAACCAACGGCCACATCACCATCATTCCCAAGCGCAAGGA
>NZ_JBFRFE010000125.1:0-8335 GCF_052114665.1 Stenotrophomonas sp. 2YAF22
TGGCGGAGCGGACGGGACTCGAACCCGCGACCTCCGGCGTGACAGGCCAGCATTCTAACCAGCTGAACTACCGCTCCGCGCTTGAAACTTTGCAGGCGCTCAGTATATCCGAAGACTTCCTGAAAACCTACCCCGCTGAACACTTTTTTCAAAGTTTTTTCACGAGGATTTAAGAGTTTTGCAATGGCGGAGCGGACGGGACTCGAACCCGCGACCTCCGGCGTGACAGGCCAGCATTCTAACCAGCTGAACTACCGCTCCGTATTGCAGACCTCTTTGTTTTCTCTGCAACCGGGTGGTTGGAGAGAAAACAAGGCCCCCAGCTTTTCGGCCGGGGGCCTCGTTGAAAATGGCGGAGCGGACGGGACTCGAACCCGCGACCTCCGGCGTGACAGGCCAGCATTCTAACCAGCTGAACTACCGCTCCACATTTCAAACTTACCGCGGTGCTGTGGTGGGTGCTGAGGGTTTCGAACCCCCGACCCTCTCCGTGTAAAGGAGACGCTCTACCGCTGAGCTAAGCACCCCAGCGAGCCGCTTAGTTTACAGCATCCTTCAGGGCCTTACCAGCCTTGAACGACGGATTCTTCGAAGCAGCGATCTTGATGGTGTCGCCGGTCTTCGGGTTGCGGCCGGTGCGGGCAGCACGGTCGCGGACCTGGAAGGTACCGAAGCCAACCAGGGTGACCGCATCGCCGTCCTTCAGCGCCTTGGTGACGGCAGCAACGACGGCATCGACAGCGCGGCTGGACTCGGCCTTGGTCAGGTCGGCAGCTTCAGCAACGGCATCGATCAATTCGGTCTTGTTCATTCTTTACAACTCCTTTGGCGGTGGGTTCCGCGTATTCGACAGGGAAGCAACCGCACGACGTCTGCATGCGGTTGCCATGTGGAAACGGTTCGCCGAATTCAGTGAGCGCTGACTGCGATCACTCATTCGCGAGTGCTGCTTTTATACCAGCGGCCCTACCCCCACGCAAGCTGGAAAGCCAGCAACGACGCGGGTTTCAAGCATTTCGACAGGACGCATCAATGCTTGACGCGCGCGTTTCCACTCGGTTTGGCCTTGCTGCGCACCGTGACGCGCTGCGCACTCTTGCGCGTCTTCTTCGGTGCCAGCGGACGTTCCAGCGCCAGATCGAGCACTTCATCGATGTACTTCACCGGCACGATCTCCAGATCGCGGGTGACGTTGACCGGAATGTCGGCAAGATCCTTGCGGTTTTCATCGGGGATGATCACCGTGCGGATTCCGCCGCGCAGGGCAGCCAGCAGCTTCTCCTTCAGGCCGCCGATCGCGGTGACGCGACCACGCAGGGTGATTTCGCCGGTCATCGCCACATCGGCGCGCACGGCGACCTTGGTCAGCATCGACACCAGCGATGTCACCATTGCCGCACCGGCACTGGGGCCATCCTTCGGCGTCGCACCATCGGGTACATGCAGATGCACGTCGTGCTTCTGCAGGAAGTCCGCATCGATGCCGAAGCGCTCGGCACGCGAACGCACCACCGACAACGCCGCCGACGCCGATTCCTTCATCACGTTGCCGAGCTGGCCGGTCAGGATCAGCTGGCCCTTGCCCGGTACCAGCGTCGATTCGATCTGCAGCAGATCGCCACCGACTTCGGTCCAGGCCAGGCCTGTGACCAGGCCGATCTCGTTCTCTTCTTCGGCACGGCCGAAGTCGAAGCGACGCACGCCCAGGTACTTGTCCAGGTTCTTGCTCGACACGCTCACCAGCGCCTTGGACTTGCGCGCTCCCTTCTTCGCCTTCGCCACCGGCTGCGGCCCACCCAGCGCGATTTCCTTCACCACCTTGCGGCAGATCTTGGCGATCTCGCGTTCCAGGTTGCGCACGCCGGATTCGCGCGTGTAGTAGCGCACGATGTCCTGGATCGCATCGCTGCCGATCTCCAGCTCCTCCGGCTTCAGGCCGTTGGCCTTGATCTGCTTGGGCGACAGGTAACGGGTAGCGATGTTGAGCTTCTCATCCTCGGTGTAACCAGGGATGCGGATCACTTCCATGCGGTCCAGCAGCGGGCCCGGGATGTTGAGCGAGTTGGAGGTCGCCACGAACATCACTTCGGACAGGTCCAGGTCCACTTCCAGGTAGTGGTCATTGAATGCGTTGTTCTGCTCCGGGTCGAGCACTTCCAGCAGCGCCGAGGACGGATCGCCACGGAAGTCCATCGACATCTTGTCGATCTCGTCCAGCACGAACAGCGGGTTCTTGCTGCCGACCTTGTTGAGGTTCTGCACGATGCGGCCCGGCATCGAACCGACATAGGTACGACGGTGGCCACGGATCTCGGCTTCGTCGCGCACGCCGCCCAGCGACATGCGCACGAACTTGCGGTTGGTGGCCTTGGCGATGGACTGCCCAAGCGAGGTCTTGCCCACGCCCGGCGGCCCGACCAGGCACAGGATCGGGCCCTTCATCTGCTTCACCCGCGACTGCACTGCCAGGTATTCAAGAATGCGTTCCTTGACCTTCTCCAAGCCGTAGTGATCCGCATCGAGGGTGTCCTGCGCGGCCTTCAGGTCCTTGCGCACCTTGCTGCGCTTCTTCCACGGCACGCCCAGCAGCCACTCCAGGTAGTTGCGCACGACCGCTGCTTCGGCAGACATCGGCGACATCTGCTTGAGCTTGTTGAGCTCGTTGCGCGCCTTGGCTTCCACCGGCTTGGGCATGCCCGCTTCGGCGATCTTGCGCGCCAGCTCTTCCAGTTCGCCCGGCGCATCGTCCAGGTCACCCAGTTCCTTCTGGATGGCCTTCATCTGTTCGTTGAGGTAGTACTCGCGCTGGCTCTTTTCCATCTGCGACTTCACGCGGCCGCGGATGCGTTTTTCCATCTGCTGCACGTCGATCTCGCCGTCGACCAGGCCGACCAGCATCTCCAGGCGTTCGCCCACGGCCAGCGTTTCCAGCAGGCGCTGCTTGTCCGACAACCGCACGCTGATATGCGCGGCGATGGTGTCGGCCAGGCGCGTCGGCTCATCAATGCCGGCCAGGGTCTGCAGCAGCTCCGGCGGCAGCTTGCGGTTGGTCTTGACGTACTGCTCGAACAGCGACATCAGCGAGCGGGCGATCGCCTCGATCTCGCGCGGCTCGCGTGCATCGGTGGCATCGATTTCCACGGCCTGGCCGTGCAGCGATCCATCGCGTTCGCTGACGCTGGTCACCTGCACGCGCGACAGGCCTTCGACCAGCACCTTGATGGTGCCGTCGGGCAGCTTCAGCAGCTGCWGCACCTGCGCCAGGGTGCCGACCTGATAGAGGTCGGCGGCCTGCGGGTCATCGGTCTCGGCCGACTTCTGCGCAAGCAGCAGGATGCGCTTGTCCGCTTCCATCGCCTGTTCCAGCGCATGCATGGACTTGTCGCGGCCGACAAACAGCGGAATGACCATGTGCGGGAATACCACTACGTCGCGCAGCGGCAGGACCGGCAGGTCGAGGGTCTCACTTGGGGAACGGGCCATGGGGGCTCCAGGGAAGGGGAAAACCGTCTCCGGGAGGGCATCTTCCGGAGACAAAAAAAGCCGATGGCCCCGTTATGGGGCCATCGGCTTTCAGATGCAAGACGTTCCGAGAAAATTCTTTCTATTCAACAAGTTGAAAGAATCATTCGGCGCCAGCGGCCTTCTGTTCAGGGACCGGCGGGGTCTGGTAGATCAGGTACGGCTCGGACTTGTGCTCGATCACCGATTCATCCACAACAACCTTGCTGACGTTTTCCTGCGACGGCAGGTCGTACATGGTGTCCAGCAGGACCGATTCGACGATGGTACGCAGGCCACGGGCACCGGTCTTGCGCTTGAGCGCCTTCTTGGCGATGGCCGACAAGGCGTCCGGACGGAACTCCAGCTCGACGTTCTCCATCTCGAACAGTTTCTTGAACTGCTTGGTGATGGCGTTCTTCGGCTCGGTCAGGATGCGGATCAGGGCCGGCTCGTCCAGCTCCTCCAGGGTCGCGACCACCGGCAGGCGGCCCACGAACTCGGGAATCAGACCGAACTTGATCAGGTCTTCCGGCTCGACTTCAGCCAGCACCTTGCCCACTTCCTGCTTGCGCTCGCTGCTCTTCACCTTGGCGCCGAAGCCAATGCCGCCGGCGTCGTTGGAACGCTGCTGGATCACCTTGTCCAGGCCGGCAAACGCGCCGCCGCAGATGAACAGGATGTTCTTGGTGTCCACCTGCAGGAATTCCTGCTGCGGATGCTTGCGCCCACCCTGCGGCGGAACGCTGGCCACGGTGCCTTCGATCAGCTTCAACAGGGCCTGCTGCACGCCTTCGCCGGACACATCGCGGGTGATCGACGGGTTCTCGCTCTTGCGCGAGATCTTGTCGATTTCATCGATGTAGACGATGCCCTGCTGTGCCTTCTCGACGTCGTAGTCGCACTTCTGCAGCAGCTTCTGGATGATGTTCTCCACGTCCTCGCCCACGTAACCGGCTTCGGTCAGCGTGGTGGCGTCGGCCATGGTGAACGGCACGTTGAGCAGGCGGGCCAGGGTCTCGGCCAGCAGGGTCTTGCCCGAACCGGTCGGACCGACCAGCAGGATGTTCGACTTCGCCAGTTCGACTTCGTCGTTCTTCTGGCGGCTCTCGATGCGCTTGTAATGGTTGTACACGGCCACGGCCAGGGTCCGCTTGGCGCGGTTCTGTCCGATCACGTACTGGTCGAGCACCTCGAGGATCTCGCGCGGCTTGGGCAGCGAACTGCGCGCCGACTGCGCCTTTTCCTCAAGCTCCTCTCGGATGATGTCGTTGCACAGCTCCACGCACTCATCGCAGATGAACACGCTCGGACCGGCAATCAGCTTGCGCACTTCATGCTGGCTCTTGCCGCAGAAAGAGCAGTAGAGGATCTTGCCGGTGTCCGTGGAACGACCTTGGCGGTCTTCGCTCATGCTTCGCTTACCCAGTTACCCCACCCGCTGAACGGGGGTTCGATTCGAGAATAACACAGGGCCGGAGGGACATCAGTCCACCCGACCCTGCAGGAACGGGGCCTGCCATGGCCCCGTGAGTGCCGGTCAGCCGGCCTGGATCGACTCTTCCGGACGACGCTCCAGGACCTGGTCGACCAGGCCGTAGGCGACCGCATCGACCGCGCTCTTGAAGTTGTCGCGCTCGGTATCACGCGCGATGGTCTCCAGCGACTGGCCGGTGTGCTTGGCCAGCACTTCGTTCAGGCGCGCACGCAGGGTCAGGATCTCGCGTGCGTGGATGTCGATGTCGGTGGCCTGGCCCTGGAAGCCGCCCAGCGGCTGGTGGATCATCACCCGCGAGTTCGGCAGCGCATAGCGCTTGCCGGCTGCACCGGACGCCAGCAGCAGCGCGCCCATCGAGGCGGCCTGGCCGACACAGATGGTGCTCACGTCCGGCTTGATGTACTGCATGGTGTCGTAGATCGCCATGCCGGCGGTGACCACGCCACCCGGCGAGTTGATGTAGATGCTGATGTCCTTTTCCGGGTTTTCCGCTTCCAGGAACAGCAGCTGCGCCACCACCACGTTGGCCATGTGATCGTCGATCGGGCCAACCAGGAAGATCAGGCGCTCCTTCAACAGGCGCGAATAGATGTCGTAGGCACGCTCGCCGCGGCTGGTCTGCTCGACCACCATGGGAACCATGTTCAGGGCTTTGGTTCGGTTGTCCATTTCGTGAGGTACCTATCTTGGGGGGAAACAACCCCGCGCCAGGGCTGGCGCGGGGTATCCGGGGATCCGCCCGGGATTACTGGCGGATCGCGTCCTGGAACGACAGCTTTTCTTCAGTGTGCTGGGCGCGCTCGGCGATCCAGTCGATCACCTGCTCTTCCATCACGCGGTTCTGCAGGCCAGACATCAGCTGGGGGTCGTTGCGGTACATCTCAATGACCTGTTCCGGCTCTTCGTAGGTCGAGGCGATCAGACGCATCGTTTCATTCAGACGCTTCGGCTCCAGGCGCAGGTCGTTGCTGCGGGCCACTTCGCCGACCACCAGGCCGACCAGCACGCGCTTGGCAGCAGCGTCCTTGAAGCCTTCGTGGGCGTCGGCCGGGATCTCGCCCGGGTTGCGGCCACTGCGGCGGATCTGCTCGACCTGCTGGGCCAGCATGGCACGGGCTTCGTTCTCGACCAGGCGCGGCGGCATTTCCACCGATGCGTAGGCCGCGATCAGCTGCTCGCCGACTTCACGACGCAGGCGGTTCATCAGTGCGCCCTTCAGCTCGCGCTCGAGGTTGGCGCGGATGTCGCTGCGGAACTGCTCGACGTCGCCGCCCTTCACGCCGAAGCTCTTGATGAAGGCTTCATCGACGGCCGGCACGACCGGCTCGGAGACGTCGCTGACCTTGACGGTGACCTGCACGGTCTTGCCCGCCAGCGCCGGCACGCGCCAGTCAGCCGGGAACTCGACGTCCAGGGTCTTCTCTTCGTCCTTGGACATGCCGACCAGGCCCTGCTCGATGGTCTCGAACATCATGCCCTGGCCGAGCACGATGCTGCCCTTCTCGGTGCCTTCGGCCGGCAGGCGCTCGTCACCGGCCTGCGACCAGGTTTCCAGTGCGACCAGGTCGCCGTCCTGCGCAGCGCGGGTGACCGGCGACCAGCTGCGACGCTGCGTCTGCAGGTTCTCGATCATCTGGTCGATGTCGGCATCGGTGATTTCGGCGGTGTGGCGCACCACGGTCAGCTTGCTGACGTCGATGTCACCGAAGTCCGGCACCACTTCGACGGTGGCCACGAAGGAGAACTCACCCTCGTCACCCTTGTCGATGCGCGGGCTGCCGACGATGCGCAGGTCGTGCTCGCGCACGGCGGCGTCGAAGGTTTCGCGCAGCAGGCCGTCCAGCGCCTCGCCACGGACCTGCGCGCCGAAGCGCTGCTCGATCACCTTGGCCGGCACTTTGCCCGGACGGAAACCCTTGATGCGGGTGGTGCGGGCGATTTCGCCCAGGCGGCCGTTGATGTGGCTCTGCAGACGGTCTTCCGGCAGCGAGAAGCTCAGGCGGCGTTCCAGGTTGCCGATGGTTTCGATCGAAGCTTGCATGTTGACTCCTGCCACCGGTGGCGCCCTGGCCCCCGGCTCGATGATGGATGAAACGGTTGTAAGGACGCGACGTCGATGACGCGCCTGCTTGCCGCAGCCCTTTAGTTTCGCCCAATTCGGGCGGCGCCGCCAGCACGGCCGGGCGCAGGGGTTGACGCGGAATGCCCGACTGGGCGGGGGACGGGCCGGCCTGGTGCGAAAGGGGGGACTCGAACCCCCACGCCTTGCGGCACTGGAACCTAAATCCAGGGCGTCTACCAATTCCGCCACTTTCGCGTGGCCGGCTCAGGTGTTCATTGTTGCAGGCGGGGGCGGAAAGCGGAAGGCTTCCACAAAACTGAACGGGGAAATTACCCTTTGGAGTCGGCCTGGGCGCATCCCGCCCCAAGCCGATCCGGGTCAGCGGGCGGCCAGCGCGGGCTCGGGTGTTTCGCCCGCAGGGACGCCGGCCGCATCATCACTGGGCGTTTCCAGCGTGGCGCCATCGACGGAGCGCGCCACTTCAACCGCGCCAGCAGGCAGCGCCTCCCCTGTCGCACCGGTCGACTGCGTGGCGTCGCGACCCTCCACCGGCTGTGCAGCGACGTGGTCGACATCCGCAGATCGCTCGACCGTCCGCGCGTAGTCCGGCGCAGCGGCGGTGGCCGCCTCGTCCGCCCTGCAGCCTGACAGCGCGACCACCACCAGGCCGGACAGCATCACGCCCATGCTCTTGTTGAACGTCATCGAAGCACTCCTCATGCATGCGCCTTCGGCGCGGAACACCTATTGGGAGCGATGCCGGCAGCAACCGGTGAGAAGCAGCTCACAGCATTGAACATGCTGATGACGCATGTGACGCTGATTTCAGCCACGCTTCAGTAGAGCCAGGCGATGCGTGGACTGCGCGCTTCGTGCGGCCTTCATCCACGCATGGCGTGGATCTACCGAAGCTGTTGCAGGAAAGAAAAAAGCCACTTGGCGGACCAAGTGGCTTTCGTCTGGTGGGCTGTCAAGGATTCGAACCTTGGACCTATTGATTAAGAGTCAACTGCTCTACCAACTGAGCTAACAGCCCGAAATCGGGGGGCGAATTATGACCCGATCCGCGAGGGCGTTGCAAGCACTTTCTTCAACGTCGTTGAAACAAGCACCGCAACCGGCGATCCATCGCGAAGGGTTACATCTTGAAGAAAAAAGCCACCGGGCGGACCCGATGGCTTCTGTCTTGGTGGGCTGTCAAGGATTCGAACCTTGGACCTATTGATTAAGAGTCAACTGCTCTACCAACTGAGCTAACAGCCCTTGAAACTCAG
>NZ_JBFRFE010000126.1:0-8275 GCF_052114665.1 Stenotrophomonas sp. 2YAF22
GTTGCTGTTTTCTTGGCTTGAAGGCCTCTGCGGGTGCCGGGCGCAGCCCGGCCGGCCCACCCCGTCTGCGCATGTAAACGCTTACAGCGTTTTTGCGCAAAGGGTCATTTGCACGACACGTCGCTGCCATATTGCGCAGCAACATGCGTCGGCGCCGTTGCCGTGCTAAAAATCGCCCCGCCCATCGCTTAGATCGATCCAAGACGACATCGCGATGGCCCGGGAGTTGGGGAGCAAGACAGGACGTGCCGCGCCATCCGCCAGGCGCTCGTTGCATCTGCAGGGCGAAGGCAAGATCGGCATCACGAATTAGATCGATTCAAGTTTCCGCGTCAGTCAGTCACCGGATCAATCCAGGAGAGAGGGAGAGATGGCAATGAAGCATTCAACACGTACGCAGGGCCACGACGCGTTGTCGCTGGCCATCGCGCTGGCCCTGGCCGCCGCCGTCGCCCCGCTTGGCGCTTCCGCCCAGCAGGCGTCAGCAACGACCGGCACGCAGGACGCCACCACCCTGGACAGCGTCCAGGTCACCGGCTATCGCTACGCGATCGAAAAGAGCCTGCAGCAGAAGCGCGACGCCAACGCCGTGGTCGAAGTGATCACCGCCGAGGACGTTGGCAAGTTCCCCGACAAGAACGTGGCCGATGCGCTGCAGCGCGTGCCCGGCGTGGTCATCACCCGCAGCGGTGGCGAAGGCAAGTCGGTCAGCGTGCGCGGCCTCGCGCCCGACCTGACCCTGACCCAGTTGAACGGCAACTACGTTGCCTCGTCGGAAACCAACAACGAAGCTACCCGCTCGTTCAACTACACCCTGCTGCCGTCGAACATGCTGTCCAGCGCCGAGCTGTTCAAGTCGCCGGAGGCGCGCATCGACGAAGGCGGCATCGGCGGCACGGTCATCCTGCACACCCGCCGACCGCTGGAGATGGAAGCCAATTCCGGCTACGTCAACCTGGAAGGCACTTCGTCCGATACCAGCCACGACGTCGATCCGCAGGTGTCGGCGCTGTATTCCTGGCACAGCAAGGACGAGCGCTTCGGCGTGCTGGTCGGCGTGACCCAGCAGAAGCGCACCACCCGCACCATGGAGACCAGCACCGAGGACTACCAGTGGTACGGCAACAACACCACCGCCCGTGATGCCAACGGCAACCTGCTGGAACAGGATGGCATCCACTACTGGTGGGGCCAATCCGGTTTCAACAACCAGACCGGCACGAACTACAGCGAATTCTTCATGCCGACCTCGGTGAACTTCGCGGTGAAGGAAGAGAAGCGCGAGCGCAAGGGCGGCCAGCTGACCTTCCAGTTCAAGCCGATCGACAACCTGACCCTGACCGCGAACTACTTCCGCTTCGAACTGCAGGGTGACTACACCCAGAACATGCTGAAGGTGCCGGAGTGGAACCTGGCCCGCTACAACGGCGATGGCAACTGGGCCGGTGGGCGCCTGCTCAACGGGCTGAGCTTCGATCCCAGTGGCAGCATCGTCACCGGCGCGCAGTACGAGAAGCTTGCCGGCAAGACCTATTACTGCAGCGAAGACCAGGCCGCCGCAGCTGGCCTGCCGCCGGGTGGCTGGGGTCCGGATGACTGCACCATCCCCACTCCGCAGCTGACCGGTGGCTACAGCAAGGAAAAGGCGCTTTCGCAGACGGCCGATCTGACCGTCGACTGGGACATCAGCCCGCTGTGGAAGGCCAGCTTCACCGGCGGCCGCACCTGGTCCAAGGGTGGCCCGTCGATGAATTTCCGCATGTCGGCCAAGCCCCGCCGCAAGGTCGGTGACCAGTGGCAGGCCGGCAACCAGTACACCGCATGGGACCTGACCGGCACGCCGTCGCTGACCGTCTCGCCGGACATCCAGCAGCAGCTGATGGCTGGCATCGCCGAGGTCGATACCGGCTCCACCGATTCGTCGTGGATGCAGACCGAGGTCAAACAGAACTACTTCCAGGCCGACGTCACCAAGATGTTCGAAGCCGGCTGGCTGGATTCCATCCAGTTCGGCGCCAAGTACCGCGACGGCCAGGTGCACCGCAATACCGGCAACACCTACTGGGTCTGCCAAGGCTTGGACCCGGCCGACTATGACAACAATCGTTACCAGGCCGGTTGCGATCCGACCGCAGGCAATGCGCAGCCGGGCTTCTTCCTGTCCAACCCGATCAGCAACATCGCCGGTGGCTTCAATGCCAACGTGTTCCCCGGCATCAACTACCCGGCCTACATCGACTACCTCAACCAGACCTACGGTGGCTCGCACAACCGTACCGAGGAAGACTTCGTCTACGACGTCAACGAGAAGATCTACTCGGGTTACTTCCAGGCCAACTTCCGCACTGATCGCGTGCGTGGCAACGTCGGCGTGCGCGTGGTGCGTACCAAGCAGTTCGCCCAGTCCAGCGATTCGGTCGAACGTTTCAACGACTACTTCGTGGACAACGCCGCTGGTGCGCCGATGAGCTGCGATGACCCGGCTGCCGATCCGAACCTGCGTTGCCAGGGCGGCTTCGTGCGTCTGCCGGACAACCAGGTGCGCGACAAGGTCTATACCCTCAGCTCGCTGGAAAAGACCTATACGGACTTCCTCCCGAGCTTCAACATCGCCTGGGACATCACCGACAACCTGGTGCTGCGCGGTGCCGCGTCGAAGGTAATCGCGCGCCCGGGCTACACCAGCATCGCCTATCCGGGCGGCCTGCAGTACATCAGCCAGGAATACAGCAATGATCGTCGGGTCGCTGGCGGCACCGACACCCCCGGCTGGTACGGCTCGGGCAGCAACAAGGCACTGGAGCCGTTCAAGGCGGTGCAGTTCGACCTTGGCCTGGAGTGGTACTTCAAGCCGGGTTCGGTTGCAGGCGTGGCGTTGTTCCRCAAGAACGTGGACAACTTCACCGTGCCGGTCGTGCGCGACCAGCAGATGACCGTCGGTGGCGAAACGGTGGTGGTGCAGAAGTACAGCACCGAAGCCAACGGCCGCGACGGCGTGTCGCAGGGCGTGGAGCTGTATGGCCAGTACACCTTCGACATGGGCTTTGGTGTCCAGGCCAACTACACCTACAACGACACCAACCTGGCCTCGATCGTGCTTGATGGCGAAGAGATCGGTTCGTCGCCGCTGGTCGGCAGCGCCAAGAACCAGGCCAACGTCACCGTGTTCTACGAGAACGAGAAGTTCCTGGCCCGTGCCTCGTACAACCGTCGTGGCGAAGTGGTGGGCGGCCTCAACAACGGCCTGACCACCTACACCAAGCCGTACAGCCAGCTGGATCTGAACGTGGCCTACAACATCACTGCGGACTGGACCGTGACCGCAGCAGTGCTGAACGCCACCAAGTCCGAGCTGCGCAGCTACATCGGCAATGACAGCCAGGCCCGACTGCTGTCCAACCTGTATGCCGGGCGCCAGCTGTACTTCGGCGTGAACTGGAAGTTCTAAGGCATTACCCCCGCCTGCGGGCGGGGACGATCCTCCACGGCAGCCGCGCTGGTACAGGTGGCTGCCGTTTTTCGTGGCCCCTGCGCCGCGGGAACCCTTGACCCTGCCATCGTTGCAAGGTGCACACTGCCTCCACCCCCAAGTGCATCGAAGGAGCTACAGATGGAATTCCATGTGGAAGGCATGACCTGCGGCGGCTGCGCGCGTAGCGTGACCAAGGCGATCGAGCTGGTCGACCCGGCGGCGACGGTGTCGGCCGACCCGCCCAGCCGCCGCGTGCAGGTGCAGACCTCGGCCAGCGAAGCGCAGATCATTGCAGCGCTGACCGAAGCGGGTTTCCCGCCGCGCCCGGCCTGATCGCCTGACCCACTGCATGAACGATGCCCGCCCCGTGCAACTGCCGGGGCGGGCATTTTCTTTTCCGTATGTCGTCTTCAGGTCCTGCGCGCGCGCCTGCGTACCGCCCCGGTGGGCGCCGCAACCGGCGCAGCGCCCTCCTCGCCTTCCCCCAGCCGCTGCAGGATCGGGCACTCGGGACGATCATCGCCGGCGCAGCAGCTGATCAGTGATTTCAGCGTATCGGCCATCTGCCGCATGTTCTCGATGCGCTGTTCCAGATCATCAATGTGCTGCTCGGCCAGGCGCTTGACGTCGGCGCTGTGCCGCGAGGTGTCGTTCCACAGGCCCAGCAGGTCGGTGATCTCGGCCACCGAAAAGCCGAGATCACGCGCGCGACGGATGAAACGCAGCCGGTGCACGTCGGCCTGCGAATAGGCGCGATAGCCCGCGCCGGTACGGTCAGCTGGCGGAATCAGGCCGATCTGCTCGTAGTAGCGGATCATCTTGGCCGACACGCTGGATGCCTTCGATGCTTCACCGATGTTCATGCCATCACTCCTTTACTGGGCCGCATGGGACGCCTCGACCATCGGCGCCTGGAAGCGCCGCAGGCGCAGCGCATTGCCGAGCACGAACACGCTGGACAGGGCCATGGCACCGGCGGCGAACACCGGCGACAGCAGCACGCCCCATACCGGGTACAGCGCACCCGCCGCGACCGGAATCAACGCGGTGTTGTAGGCGAAGGCCCAGAACAGGTTCTGCCGGATGTTGCCGATGGTCGCCTTCGACAGCGCGATGGCGTTGGGCACGCCCTGCAGGTTGCCGGACATCAGCACCACGTCGGCCGATTCCACCGCGACGTCGGTGCCGGTACCGATGGCCAGGCCCACATCAGCTTCGGCCAGCGCAGGCGCATCGTTGATGCCATCACCGACGAACGCAATCTGCCCGTAGGCCGCCTTCAACCGACGCACCGCCTCCACCTTGCCTTCCGGCAACACCTCGGCCACCACTTCATCGATGCCGAGCTGGCGGGCGATGGCCTGCGCGGTAGCGGCGTTGTCACCGGTAATCATGGCCACCTTCAGACCCAGCTGGTGCAGCGCGGCAATGGCGGCCGGCGTACTCGGCTTGATCGGATCTGAGACGGCGATGATTGCCGCCAGGCGGCCATCGATGGCGGCATACAGCGGCGACTTTCCTTCGTTGCCGAGGCGGTCGGCCAGCGCAGCGAACATGCCGATGTCCACGCCCAGCGAACGCATGAAGCGATCGGCACCCACTTCCACCCGCGCACCGTCGACGCTGGCACGCACGCCCATGCCGGTCACCGACTCGAAATCAACCATCGCCGGCAACGCGATGCCCTCCTCCGTCGCCGCCTCGACAATGGCGCGGGCGATCGGATGCTCCGAGCGCGACTCCACCGCCGCCACCCTCGCCAGTACGTGCGCACGATCGAAGCCGTCGGCGATTTCCAGGTCGGTCAGCAGCGGGCGACCTTCGGTCAAGGTGCCGGTCTTGTCCACCGCCACCACCTTGGCGTCCTTCAACAGCTGCAGCGCCTCGCCCTTGCGGAACAGCACGCCCATCTCGGCGCCGCGGCCGGTGCCGACCATGATCGAGGTCGGCGTCGCCAGCCCCATCGCGCATGGGCAGGCGATGATCAGCACGGCCACCGCGTTGACCAGCGCGAAGGTCAGCGCCGGCGACGGCCCGAAGATCAGCCACACCAGGAAGGTGGCCAGGGCCGCCAGCATCACCGCCGGCACGAACCACAGCGTCACCTTGTCGACCACGGCCTGGATCGGCAGCTTGGAACCCTGTGCCTGTTCAACCAGACGGATGATCTGCGCCAGCATGGTCTGCCCACCCACTGCGGTCGCACGCAGGGTCAGCGCGCCCTTCTGGTTGACGGTGCCGCCGACCACGCTGCTGCCGGCCGACTTCTCCACCGGGATCGGCTCGCCAGTGATCATCGATTCGTCGACGTAGCTGCGACCGTCGGTCACCTCACCATCCACCGGCACGCGCTCGCCCGGACGCACTTCCAGCAGGTCGCCCAGCAGCACCTCGTTGATCGGGATATCGACGATGCGCCCTTCGCGACTGACGTGCGCCACCTTGGCCTGCAGGTTGACCAGGCGCTTGATCGCCTCCGAGGTGCGGCCTTTCGCGCGCACCTCCAGGAACCGGCCGAGCAGGATCAGCGCGACGATCACTGCCGCCGCTTCGTAGTAGACATTCACGGTGCCCGCCGGCAGCAGGCGCGGGATGAAGGTGGCCACCACCGAATAACCGAACGCCGCCGCGGTACCCACCGCCACCAGCGAGTTCATGTCCGGTGCCAGGCGCAGCAGCGCCGGGAAGCCCTTCTGGTAGAAACGCCGGCCGGGAATGGCCAGGACCAGCGTGGTCAGCACGAACTGCAGGTACCAGCTGGCCTGCATGCCGATCGTGGACATCACCCAATGGTGCATGCCGGGGATCAGGTGCGAGCCCATTTCCAATACGAACACCGGGGCCGCCAGCACGCTGGCCAGGATCAGGTCGCGCTTCAGCGCCACCCGCTCGGCATCCTTCTTTTCCGCCGCTTCCTCGTCGACCTGGGTACCGCCATCGATCGCGCGTGCCGCATATCCAACCTTGTCGATCGCCGCCACCAGTGCATCGATGCCGGCAACGCCGCGCACGGTCGCACGCTCGGTGGCCAGGTTGACGCTGGCGTGGCTGACGCCCGGCACCGCCAACAGCGCGCGCTCCACACGGCCGACGCAGGATGCGCAGGTCATCCCTTCCACGGCCAGTTCAGTGGTCGCGGCGGGCACTTCGTAGCCCACCTTCTCCACTGCCTGGATCAGCGCATCGCGGTCGACCGGACCAGAGGAACGGATGTCCGCGCGCTCGGTGGCCAGGTTGACCGACACGCTGGCGACCCCCTCGACCTTGGCCAGGGCCGCTTCAACGCGGCCAACACAGCTGGCGCAGGTCATGCCTTCGATCGGCAGGCTGATGGTGGAAGCCGTCTCGTGGACGGCTGTGGGGCTGGAGGTGCTCATGGCCTGGTTTCCCTGGTTCCATCTGGAGGATGGTGACCAGCCTAGACCTTGCCATCGTGGGAAGGTCAAATCCACCCCATCCCGCCAATGTTCCATCAAAGCCGCAGTAGAGCCACGCCATGCGTGGCTGCCCGTCAACCCGCGGCTGGCGCCGGGCCATGCCCGGCGCCGCCTTCCCTCAGAACGTGAACACATACTCCAGCGCGAACTCGCGGCCCACCGCGCCCAGCAAGCGGGTCGGCGCGAAATCGTAGTCGACCTTGTACGGGTCCTTGTGGTTCCAGCTGGTCGCATTGAACGCGTTGTTCACGTACAGATTGACCTTCATGAACTCGGTCACCTGGTAGCCGACGTTGAAGTTCCAGGTAATGAACGGTCCGACCCGGCCGTAGTAGCGCGCCGTCTGCTGCCCCGCATTCGGGTTCGGATTGGCCGATCCATCCGGACGCGTGGCGGGTTCCAGGCAGTTCAGCGACGGGCTGTCGCTGGGCACGTAACCATCGGCGAACGGCAGGCAGCCACCGGGGTTGTCCAGGCGGTCGGTGCCCCAGTGGTAGCGCACGCCCGGCACCGAACCGATGCGGTCGGCATACACGTTCGCATTCCAGTTGCCGCCCTGCCACGCCAGGCTGGCGCGCAGCTTGCTGCGCAGGTCACGGTCGCGACGCTCAGGGTTCGGATCGTTGGCGTAACGCTGTTCTTTCGTCGAAATCTGGTTGGTGTAGTTCACCCCCAGCTGGAAGCTGCCCCATGCGGCCGTCTCCAGCCGGTAGCGCGCGCTCAGGTCGATGCCGCGCACTTCGCGGCTGGCCAGGTTGAACGGCCCGCGCTCGATCGACACCAGCCGGCCGCTGCCGTCACGGTTCACCCGGGCCAGGATGCCGGCACAGTAAGCCTCACCTGCCGGGTTCGCCCACGGCGTGCCGTCCATGTTCTTGCCGGTCAGGCAGCCGGCCTCGCTGGCCAGCACCTCGTCCGCGCCGACGTCGACGATCATGTCTTCCAGCTTGATCGCCCAGTAGTCAGCGCTCATCGACAGGTTCGGCAGCACGTCCCACACGAAACCCACCGTCCACGAATCGCCGGTTTCCGAGCGCAGCAGCGGCGTACCCCGACGGTTCACATCGAACGCGTACCAGACATCGGTATTGCCCACGCCGCAGTTGTTGACCAGATAAGCGCCGCTCTCGATGCAGCGCAGGCGATCGTAGGTCAGCACTTCGGAACTGCTGGCCTGGCCCAGCAGGTAGTGCATGTCCGGCGCGTGGAAGCTGGTCGCGTAGGAACCGCGCACCAGCAGCGACTCGAACGGCCGCCATTCCAGGCCGGCGTTCCAGGTGGTTTCCTTCTGGCTGCCGATATCCAGCGCTTCGCCGCCGCCGTCGGCCTTGTAGCTGCCGTACCGGTCGTAGCGTGCCGCCGCGGT
>NZ_JBFRFE010000127.1:0-8272 GCF_052114665.1 Stenotrophomonas sp. 2YAF22
GTGCAGGAAGAGCAGCAGCGGGTCGCGATGGGCGGCCGCTGAGGCCTGCGCAGTGCTGGCACCGGGTGGATCATTCCGCCCGCGTTGCCGGCCATTGCGCACCCGCCGCGGGGCGCCTCATCGCAGCTGGGCAGTCACCCAGTCCGCCAGCGCGTCCACGCGCGCATCGACAGGGCCGTCCGGTCGCGCCAGCACCCAGAAACCCCCGGTCGCGGCGAACCCCCACGGCGCGACCAGCCGCCCCGCTGCCAGATCCTCGGCCACCAGTGGCTCCGGCGCGATCGCAGGGCCCAGCCCCGCGACCGCTGCTTCCAGCAGGTAGTACAGGTGTTCGAAGCCGGTGCCGAGCTGCAGCTGGGCCGGGTCCAGCCCGTGCGACTGCGCCCATGCAGGCCACGCCTGCGGGCGCGAACTGGTGTGCAGCAGCGTTTCCCGCAGCAAGGCCGACGGCGGTACCTGGCGCAGCCGCTGTGCCGCCGGATGCGAGGGGGCCACCACCACACCCACCCGTTCCGGTGCCAACTCGCGCACCTGCCAGCCGCGCGGCCACGGCCCCTGCGCCAGCAGCAGCACCGCATCCAGCGTGGCCTGTGCCTCGGTGAAACTGCCATCCAGGGCGGACCACTGCAGGCGCACGCCGGGGAGAGCAGCCTGTAGTGCCGGCAGCCGCGGAATCATCCAGCGCGCCAGCACGCTGCCGCTGCAGCCCAGTACCAGGGCTGGCTCCGCGCTTGGCCGCCGCAGTTCGCGCACGCAGTCTTCAATGCCGCCGAACGCCTCGCTGCAGGCCTGTTGCAGGCGGGTGCCGGCGGCCGTCAGGCGCAGTCCTCGGCCGGCGCGCTGGAACAGGGCAATGCCCAGATGGTCTTCCAGCAGCTTCAGTTGCCGGCTGATCGCGCCATGGGTCACATGCAGCGCCTGTGCAGCGCGGCCGACGCCGCCGAGGCGTGCGGTGGCCTCGAAGGCCCGCAGGGCATTCAGGGGCGGCAGCAGTGACGTGCTCATGTGAGATTTCCTGACGGGAGTGGCCAGATAATATCCATTTTCCGGACACAATCCGTGCGCTAGAGTATCCACCTGTCTGAACGACCGGTCGTCCCATGCCTGACTCTCCCATCGCCGATTTCCATGCCTTCCCTGATGCCCAGGGCCACTTCGGCCGTTACGGTGGCAGCTTCGTCGCCGAAACCCTGGTCGGCCCGCTGCAGGAACTGGCCCAGGCCTATGACCAGGCCCGCCAGGATCCGGCGTTCCAGCTGGCCTATGACCGCGACCTGGCCCATTACGTGGGCCGGCCGAGCCCGATCTACCACGCTGAACGATTGAGTGACCACGTCGGTGGCGCGCAGATCCTGCTCAAGCGCGAGGACCTGAACCACACCGGCGCGCACAAGATCAACAACACCATTGGCCAGGCGTTGCTGGCGGCGCGGATGGGCAAGAAGCGCATCATCGCCGAGACCGGCGCAGGCCAGCATGGCGTCGCCAGTGCCACCGTCGCGGCGCGGCTGGGCCTGGAGTGCGTGGTGTACATGGGGGCCACCGACATCGAGCGGCAGAAGATCAACGTCTACCGCATGAAACTGCTCGGTGCGACGGTGGTGCCGGTGACCTCCGGTTCGGCCACCCTGAAGGATGCCCTCAACGAAGCGATGCGCGACTGGGTCACCAACGTGCAGGACACCTTCTACATCATCGGCACGGTGGCCGGCCCGGATCCGTACCCGCGCATGGTGCGCGACTTCAACGCCATCGTCGGCCGCGAGGCACRCGAGCAGATGCTGGCCGAGTACGGTCGCCTGCCCAATGCGATCACCGCCTGCGTCGGYGGCGGCAGCAATGCGATCGGCCTGTTCCATGCCTTCCTCAACGACCGCCAGGTCGAGATCGTCGGCGCTGAAGCGGCCGGTGATGGCATCCACACCGGCCGCCACGCAGCTTCCATCGCCGCCGGCCGCCCGGGCGTGCTGCACGGCAACCGCACCTATGTGCTGTGCGACGACGATGGCCAGATCATCGAGACCCATTCGGTGTCGGCCGGCCTGGATTACCCGGGCGTCGGCCCCGAGCATGCGTTCCTGGCCGACAGCGGCCGCGCGCGCTACGTCGGCATCACCGACGAAGAGGCGTTGCAGGCTTTCCACCTGCTGGCGCATACCGAAGGCATCCTGCCGGCGCTGGAGTCCAGCCACGCGCTGGCACAGGCGATGAAGCTTGCGCGCGGGCGTCCGCGCGACCAGATCGTGCTGTGCAACCTGTCAGGACGTGGCGACAAGGACGTGCATACCATCGCGGCGCGCGAAGGGCTGGTGCTGTGAGCGCGCTGATGCGCAGTACGGGCGTGCTGCTGGTGCTGGGCCTGGCCGCGTGCCAACCGCCGGAACCGCCGGTGCTTGCGCCGGCGGCCAAGGCCGCTGCGCAACCGGCGCAGCCGATGGCGGCCAACGATGACGTCGACCCGATCGCGCGGACGCCCATCGATGATCCACCGGCCTCGGCCGCGGTTTCCAGCGACGACGCGCCCGCCGTGGCGTCGGTGGCGCTGGATCATGCCGGAGAGGTGCTGATCGGCCAGCACATGAGCGATCTGAAGGCCTTCGGACCGTGGACGGCAATGGGCGCGGTCGAGGCCATCGGCGGCAGCTGCGAGTACTACGACGGCAAGGGACTGCCGCCCGGCGTGTCGATGATGACCGACGAAGACCGCGTGGTCCGTTTCGATCTCGGCCCGGGCGAGGACGCCAAGGCGCCGGTCGACCAGCCGGGTCCGTTCGGCCTGCGCATCGGCATGACGCGGGCGCAGGCGGTGGCGCAGTTCCCCGGCGCGCCGGTCTCCAGCCCGCATGCCTACGACGGCGATCAGGGCGAGTACCTGACCTGGCAGGACCCGGGCTCGGCCCTCGGCATCCGCCTGGAAGTGTTTGAAGGGAAGGTCATCCTGATGTACTGGGGGACCAGCGAAGCGATTGAACTGATTGAAGGATGTGCCTGAGATGCCTGTTTCCCGACTCGATGACTGTTTCCAGCGCCTGCGCCAGCAGCAGCGCAAGGCCCTGATCCCCTTCATCACCGCCGGTGATCCTTCGCTGGAAGCCACGGTGCCGGTCATGCACGCGCTGGTCCAGGCCGGTGCCGATGTGATCGAACTGGGCGTGCCGTTCTCCGATCCGATGGCCGACGGCCCGACCATCCAGCGCAGCTCCGAGCGCGCGCTGGCGCGCGGTGCCGGCAACCGTTACGTGCTGCAGGCGGTGGCGCAGTTCCGGCAACAGGACACGCAGACGCCAGTAGTGCTGATGGGCTATCTCAACCCGGTGGAGATCCACGGTTACGTGGCGTTCGCCGAAGCGGCGGTGGCTGCTGGCGTGGACGGCGTGCTGCTGGTCGACCTGCCGCCGGAAGAGGCCGGCGAAGCCCAGCAGGCCTTCGACGCTGCAGGCCTTGCGCTGGTTCTGCTGGCATCGCCGACCACCAGCGAGGCGCGCGCCGACAAGCTGCTGGCGCTGGCCCGTGGCTATCTCTACTACGTCAGCTTTGCCGGGGTCACCGGCGCCTCGGAACGACTGGACAGCGACGCGGCCAGTGCACGCCTGCAGGCGCTGCGGGCCAGGGCCAGCGTGCCGGTGGTGGCCGGCTTCGGCATCAAGGACGCAGCCAGTGCGGCGGCCATGGCCCGGCAGGCCGACGGCGTGGTGGTCGGCAGCGCACTGGTGGCGGTGCTGGCCGAAGCGACCTCCGCCGAGGATGCGGCGCAGCGCGCTGCAGCGTTCCTGGCTCCGCTGCGGCAGGCGCTGGACGCGTAACGGTAGTGCCGGCCGCTGGCCGGCATCCGCCCGACCCATTCGGGTGCAAGCGGTTGCCGGCCAGCGGCCGGCACTACCGCCGACGCTAAACGTACGTCCCAGCATGGTTTTTTCCAGCGGGCCCAAGGCCGGGCAGGGGGTGCACGGGCGGGGAAAGCGGAGCTAGACTGTCCGCCTTTGCGGCCCCCGGGCCGCCCTGAACGGAAGTGTCCTCCCGCATGAGTTGGCTCAGCAAGTTGATGCCGTCTGGCATCCGCACCGACAACACCCCCAGCAAGAAGCGCAGCGTCCCCGAGGGCCTGTGGGAAAAGTGCAGCAACTGCGGCAGTGCGTTGTACCGTCCGGAGCTGGAAGAGAATCTGGAGGTCTGCCCGAAGTGCGGCCACCATATGGCCATCCGCGCGCGCGCCCGTCTGGCTGCGCTGTTCGACGCCGACAGCACCACCGAGATCGCTGCCCGCCTAGGGCCGACCGACCTGCTGAAGTTCAAGGACCAGAAGAAGTACAGCGAGCGCATCAAGATCGCGCAGAAGAACACCGGTGAGTACGACGCGCTGATCGCCATGCGCGGCCTGCTCAAGGGCCGTCCCCTGGTGGCCTCGTCCTTCGACTTCGCCTTCATGGGTGGCTCGATGGGCTCGGTGGTCGGCGAGCGCTTCGCCCTTGCCGCCGAGACCGCCGCCGAGATCGGCGCACCCTACGTGTGCTTCTCCGCCAGTGGCGGGGCGCGCATGCAGGAGGGCCTGTTCTCGCTGATGCAGATGGCCAAGACCTCGGCAGCCCTGGGCAAACTGCGTGAAGCCGGACAGCCGTATATTTCGGTGCTGACCCACCCGACCACCGGCGGTGTGTCGGCGTCGTTCGCGATGCTGGGTGACATCAACATCGCCGAACCGCATGCACTGATCGGCTTCGCCGGCCCGCGCGTGATCGAGCAGACCGTGCGCGAGAAGCTGCCGGAAGGGTTCCAGCGTTCGGAGTTCCTGCTCGAGCACGGCGCCATCGACCAGATCTGTGACCGCCGTGAACTGCGCGACCGCCTGGCCGACCTGCTGGCGATGCTGCGGCGCGAGCCGGCACCGGAGGAGGTTTGATGGGGGGGCGCAAGTACTTCGGTACCGACGGCATCCGCGGTCGGGTCGGTCAAGGGCCGATCTCGGCTGATTTCGTGCTGCGCCTGGGCAACGCCCTGGGCCGCGTGCTGGTCGCCCAGCGTGGCCAGGAGGGGCGCCGTCCGATCGTGGTGATCGGCAAGGACACGCGGATCTCCGGCTACATGTTCGAAGCCGCACTGGAAGCCGGGCTGGTCGCTGCGGGCGCTGACGTGCAGCTGCTCGGCCCGATGCCGACCCCGGCCGTTGCCTTCCTGACCCGTACCCTGGGCGTGGATGCGGGCATCGTCATCAGTGCTTCGCACAACCCGCACTACGACAACGGCATCAAGTTCTTCTCCGCCCAGGGCGAGAAGCTCGACGATGCCACCGAGCTGGCGCTGGAAGCCGCATTGGACGTGCCGTTCACCACGGCCGTTTCGGAGAAGCTCGGCAAGGCCTCGCGTGCACGTGAGGCCGTCGGCCGCTACATCGAGTTCTGCAAGTCCAGCGTGCCGCGCGCGTTCGATCTGCGCGGTGTGCGCCTGGTGCTCGACTGCGCGCATGGCGCCACCTACCAGATCGCGCCGCTGCTGTTCCGCGAACTGGGCGCGGAGGTCATCGGTATCGGTGCCGAACCCAATGGCGTCAACATCAACGACGGCGTCGGTTCGACCCACATCGACAACCTCGCTGCAAAGGTGCGTGAGACCCGCGCCGACCTGGGCATCGCCTTCGATGGTGATGGTGACCGGGTGTTGATGGCCGATGACCGCGGCAATCCGGTCGACGGCGATGACCTGGTGTACATCCTGGCGCGCGCATGGCAGGCCGACGGTCGCCTGCGTGGCCCGGTRGTCGGCACCCTGATGAGCAATTTCGGCCTGGAAAAGGCCCTGGCCGACCTGCAGATTCCTTTCCAGCGCAGCAACGTCGGCGACCGCTACGTGCATCAGGCACTGGTGGAGGGAGGCGGCGTACTCGGCGGCGAAGCGTCTGGCCATCTGCTGTGCCTGGACCGGGCCACCACCGGCGACGGTATCGTCAGTGCCCTGCAGGTACTGGTGGCGCTGAAGCAGCAGGGAAAGAGCCTGCGCGAAGCGCTGCAGCCGTTGTCCAAGGTGCCGCAGAAGACGGTCAACGTGCGCCTTGGCGATGTCTCGGCCAAGGCCACCGTGCAGGCCGAGAGCGTTCAGGCTGCACTGACCGAAGCGCAGCAGGCGGTTTCCGGCCGCGGGCGTGCCTTCCTGCGTCCTTCCGGCACCGAACCGGTGGTGCGGGTCACGGTCGAGGCCGATGACGCGACGCTGATGCAGGACACCCTGGACCGGCTTTCGGCGGCGGTCAGGACGGCGGCCGCGGCCTGAGCCCGGGCGCTGGATCGAACCAACAACATGGCCGCTTGTGCGGCCATGTTGCTGTCTGCCGCAAGCAAGGCATCAGGCGCTGCGCGTCATCTCCGTCTGCCATTTCCAGGTGTCGCGGCACATGTCCGCCAGGCCGTGGCGGGCGGTCCAGCCCAGCTCGCGCAGGGCGAGGGACGGGTCGGCAAAACTCACCGCGATATCGCCGGTACGGCGACCGGTGATCCGGAATGGAATCGGCCGGCCGACGGTCTGCTCGAAGGCCTTGATCAGTTCCAGCACGCTGTGGCCCTGTCCGGTGCCCAGGTTCAGGGTGATGCTGCGGCGCTTGTCGCGCAGGTACTGCAGCGCCAGCACATGGGCCCGCGCCACGTCCTGCACATGGATGTAGTCGCGTACGCCGGTACCGTCGCAGGTCGGATAGTCATCGCCGAATACCTGCACTTCCGGCAGYAGGCCGGCGGCCACCTGGGCGATGTAGGGCATCAGGTTGCTGGGCGTTCCGTGCGGCAGCTCGCCGATCAGCGCGCTTGAATGCGCCCCCACCGGGTTGAAGTAGCGCAGCGTTGCCACATGCAGCGACGTATCGGCGCCGACCAGGTCGGACAGCAGCTGCTCCACCACCAGCTTCGAACGGCCATAGGGCGTCATCGCGCAGGTCGAGGCCGTTTCGGCCACCGGGCAATGGTCCTGGTCGCCGTAGACGGTTGCCGACGAGCTGAACACGAACGTGCCCACGCCGGCATCGCGCATGGCGCCGAGCAGGGCGAGTGTGCCGCTGATGTTGTTGTCGAAGTAGTCCAACGGCATCTGCCGCGATTCGCCAACCGATTTCAGCGCGGCAAAATGCAGTACCGCATCGATCGAATGCTCGCGCAGCACCGCGGTGATCCGCGCACGGTCGCGCACGTCGGCCTGTACGAACAGCGGCGCGATGCCGGTGATGTCGCCGATCCGGCCGATCACCCCGGCGTCGCTGTTGCACAGCGAATCGACGATGACCACCGCATGGCCCTGCTGCTGCAGTTCCACACAGGTGTGGGAGCCGATGAATCCCGCACCGCCGGTAACCAGAACGTTCATTTCCTGTATTCCTTCCACTCTGTTGGGGCTTCCTTGCCGAAGCTGCGTCAGCCCTGGCCCGGGAAAACCATCACGGCCCCGGCACCATCTTCTTCTGTCGCGCCTTGAAGCCATTGAACAGCGGTGCGATCAGCGGGTTGTAGCTCCACGCGATGCGCTTGCGCAGCCAGCTTGCCGGCCGGTTGCGGATGGCGAAGCGGTAGATGCGCTCGGGATCGCCGCCAACCACGTTGCGTCCGAACGGATGGGTGGTATGCAGGTAGCGGAACCCCTGCTCACGTGCCACTTCGATGTAGTCCTGGTCGAAATCACCGTACGGCCAGCACAGCGTGTCCGACACCTCGCCCAGCTTCTCCAGCAGCACTTCCTTGGCCTTGGACAGATCGCCACTGATACCGGCACGGCGCTGGGCGCGATCCAGGTCCTGGCGGCGCAGCCAGCGCGTGTGGGTGTGGGTATGGCAATGGATCTCGAAGGTGCCCGCCTCGATGGCCGCACGTGCTTCGCTCCAGCGCATCATCACCTCATCGCTGCGGCCCTGCTTGTAGATCAGGTCTTCGCAGGCGCGATGCTCGGGCGTTTCCGGCAGCGTGGCACCGGCGATGCCGGCATGCGGGCGTATCGGCCYCTCGTGCATCCAGCCGGTCACCACGAACACCACCGCGTGCATGCCGTACTTCTGCAGGATCGGATGGGCGTAAACCCAGTTGTCCAGGTAGCCATCATCAAAGGTGATCACGATCGACTTGCGCGGCACCGGCTTGCCGGCCAGGAAGCCGGCGTACTGGTCCAGCGTCAAGGACGTCCAGCCGGTGCGCGCCAGCCAGGCGATCTGGCTCTCGAAATTCTCCGGCGACACCGTGATCATGCCGGGCGAGTTGCTGACGTGATGATGCATCAGCACCGGTACGGTTCTGGCATTAGCCATGAC
>NZ_JBFRFE010000128.1:0-8230 GCF_052114665.1 Stenotrophomonas sp. 2YAF22
CCGCTGGCCGGCAACTGTTCGATGGTTGCGCAGCTCACGAGGTTGCCGGCCAGCGGCCGGCACTACCCTTTGCAGGAAGTCAGGCGGTCACCGGCTGCGGCGCGCGCTGCTGCAGCGCCCACACGATGCCACCGCCGATCAGGGTCAACAGCGCGGCGAATGCGCACACGCCCAGCCAGTCCCACGCGGCATAGGCCAGGCCGCCCACGCCGCCCAGCACGCTTGAACCCAGGTAATAGGCGAACAGGTACAGCGCCGACGCTTCCGCACGCATCGAACCAGCGCGACTGCCGACCCAGCTGCTGGCCACCGAATGGCCGCCGAAGAAACCGAACGTGACCAGCGCGATACCCACGGCCATCGCCGACAGCCACGGCATCGCCAGCAGCACGATGCCGGCGGCGATCAGGCCGAAGGAGATCGACAGGATGCGACCGCGCCCATAGCGCGTAGCCTGCTGGCCCATCCACGCCGAACTGAAGGTGCCGACGAGGTACACGCTGAAGATCAACCCGACCACGGTTTGGCTAAGGTGGTACGGCGGCGCCAGCAGGTGGTAGCCGAGGTAGTTGTAGAGGGTGACGAACACACCCATCAGCACGAACGAGGTGGCGAACAGCCACGGCAGGCCGGGATCGGCGAACAGCGTGCGCCAGCGCGCGGGCAGCTGGCGCAGGCCACTGCGACTGGCCTGGAAGTGGCGCGACGGCGGCAGCTGCAGCCACAGCAGCACGGTGCTGGCGATGGCGATGATCGAGACCACGCCGATGCCCCAGCGCCAGCCCCAGTGGTCGGCGATGATGCCGGCCAGCAGGCGCCCGCTCATGCCACCGATGGCGTTGCCGCCGATGTACAGGCCCATCGCCAGGCCCAGCGCGCGGCTGTCCATCTCTTCCACCAGGTAGGTCATCGCCACCGCTGGCACGCCGCTCAACGCCAGCCCCAGCAAGGTGCGCAGCACCAGCAGCGTGGCCCAGTCGTCGACCAGTGCGGCGCACAGCGACAGCGTGGCCGACGCCAGCAACGCAACGATCATCAGCGGGCGCCGGCCGACCGCATCGGACAGCAGGCCCGCCAGCAGCATGGCCACGGCCAGGGTGCCGGTGGTCAGCGACAGCGACATCGCGCTGCCGGCAGCAGACACACCGAAGTGGCGACTGAACTCGGGCAGCAGTGGCTGCACCGTGTACAGCAGGCCGAAGGTCGAGAAGCCAGCCAAAAACAGCGCCAGCGCGGTGCGGCGGAAGGCCGGCGTTCCCTGCTGGATACGGGTGTCGACGGGAGCGTCGTCAGTACGGGGACGGTCGGCGAGGGCCGCCGGAGTATCGCCAGTCATGGGAGCGGTGGGCCGTGGGGGCGGCCGGATTGGAGGGGACGGGCCCCAGACTAGGCCCGCCCATCCAGTCGATCCATAACCTATTAGGTCATGATTGATACTTCTGGCATATCGATCAGCTTACAGCCGCTGCCACTCGAAGCCGTCGCCGCGGCGGTAGTACACCGCCACCGCGCGGCCATAGATCTTGTCCGCATCGACGAAGCCGAAGAAGCGACCGTCGAAACTGTTGCCACGATGGTCGCCCAGCACCAGCACCTTGCCGGCGGGCACCTGCAGGTCCGCGATGTCCGGGCCACCGCCGCTGTCCAGATCGAGGCTGGCGCGGCGCTCTCCGAAAGCTTCGGTGTCGGCCAGGTCAGCGATCTGCAGCGGCTGGCCGTTGATGCTCAGGTGGCCATCGCGCAGCTGCACGTGGTCGCCGGCCACGGCGGCGACGCGCTTGATCAGGCGGGTGCCGTCGGCCGGTGAATCGAACACGGCCACCTCACCCCGCTGCGGCGTGCCGGTAGCCAGCAGTTCCTGGCTGGTGAACGGCAGGCGCAGGCCGTAGGCGCGCATGTCCACCACCACCCGGTCACCCGGTTGCAGCGTCGGCTGCATCGAACCGCTGGGCACGACGTAGTGGTTGGCGAGGGTGTCGCGGGCGGCGGCGAGCAGGCCCAGCATCACCAGCAGCGGCAGTGCCTCCTTCTTCAGCCAAGTGAGCGCGCGCTCTGGGAACGGCGGACGGGCTACAGCATCCATGTCAGGCTCCGGGTGGTGGGTGGGCGTCAGACCGCAAGGGAAGGCGTGAGGTTCCCGGGCATCATGCCGGTCTCCATGCCCGTGCCGATCAACGGTCGGCATCCACCGGGTGCATTCCGGCCGGACGTTATGAAGGTTTTACGCCCGGGCCGGGCACTGGGCATCGCACCTTTACGGCCCCCACGCGCATCGTATGCCTACCGCGCCGCAGGGCGCTTTGCGCAAGGTGTTGTATGACCCTCCTGGTGATCCGGCATGCGTCGCCGTCGGTGCCGCGTCCGCTGCTGCCGGCCGAGTTGTCCGGCCATCCGGTGCTGTGCACCGACTGCGCCAGCCTGGCCGATGTGCGCCAGTGCCTGTGCCAGCCGCAGGCGCGCACCGCGGACTGGGTGCTGCTTGATGTCGGCGTCGCCGACGAGGCGCAATGGTGTGCCGAGGGTGGTGCGCTGCAGGCAGCGCTGGACGGTCTGCCGGCGGAGTACATCGAACTGCAGTCGCCGCACCAGCCCGGTCTGGAGGCGCGCCTGCGCCTGCAGCACGGCCCGGCCGCCGTGGTGGTCGACCAGCGCAGCCAGCAGGCGGGTTATCCGCTGTCATTGGCCATCGTCAGCCGTCGCCTGGCACGGGAGGGCTGAGCCATGTCGATCTTCATCATCCGTGGCCCGGAAGCGGCTGGCGCGTTGATCCGCACCGCCGCGCCGCTGCCGGCGCCGGTACTGAAATCACTGGTGCACCGCGCGATCGATGCGGGCACCAGCGTGGCGATCCGCGCCTGCGGTTCGGAGCAGGAACTGCTGGACGCGCTGCGCGTGGCCGATCACAGCCGTGGCGAGGTGACGCTGCTGGATCCGGGCGCATGTGCCGACAGCCTGCGCCTGCAGCGGCTGCTGCCGTACCTGCACAACGCGTACGTGGAGGTGCATGACGATGGCGCGGTGGCCGAGCCGTGCCTGCCGGCTGGCGTGGGCCAGCGCCTCGGCATCGCCGCCGGGTACGGCGCGCAAAGCTATGTACTGGCGCTGGATATCGCGCTGGATCACCTGGGGTTGGCCGAGCAGGCGAACCGGGTGCATGTAGGGACGTGATGGCCTGCTCTTGGTGGGTGTCGACCTTGGTCGACACATGGATCCACGCCATGCGTGGATGAGCAGCACAACGAAAAACGGCGGGGTTGCCCCCGCCGTTTTTTCTTTCGTACTTCAGGCCGCGCTTACTTCAGGCCGCGGAACTTCAGCAGCGGCTCCACCGACGGGTCCTTGCCGCGGAAATCGCGGTACAGGGTCGACAGCTCCACGCTGTTGCCGCGCGAGAGGATCTTGTCGCGGAATTCCTGGCCGTTGGCGGCGGTCAGGCCACCGTGTTCGGTGAACCACTGGTAGGCGTCATGGTCCAGCACTTCCGCCCAGAAGTAGGCGTAGTAGCCGGCCGAGTAACCGCCACCCCAGATGTGGTCGAAGTAGGTGGTGCGGTAACGCGGCGGCACCTGCGGCAGGTCGACCTTGAACTTCTTCAGCGCGCTGGCTTCGAAGGCGCCGACATCCTGCAGCGGGGCATCGGCCTTCTGCGTGTGCCAGGCCAGGTCGAGCAGTGCGGCCGACAGGTACTCGGTGGTCGCATAGCCCTGATTGAAGCTGCGTGCCTTGAGGATCTTGTCGACCAGTTCCTGCGGCATCGCTTCGCCGGTCTTGTAGTGCTTGGCGTAGTTGGCGAACACCTTCGGGTCCAGCGCCCAGTGTTCGTTGAACTGCGACGGGAACTCGACGAAGTCGCGCGAGGTGGCGGTGCCGGCGATCGACGGGTACTTCACGTTCGAGAACATGCCGTGCAGTGCATGGCCGAACTCATGGAACATCGTGGTGACGTCGTCGAAGCTGATCAGCGCAGGCTGGCCAGCGGCCGGCTTGGTGAAGTTGCAGACGTTGTAGACCACCGGCTTGGCACCGGTCAGGCCGTCCTGTTCGACGAACACGTCCATCCAGGCGCCACCGGACTTGCTGTCACGCTTGAAGTAGTCGGTGTAGAACAGGGCCAGCGAGGTGCCGTCCTTGTCGAACACTTCGTACACCTTCATGTCCGGGTTGTAGGTCGGAATGTCGGTGCGCGGCTTGAAGGTGATGCCGTACAGCTGAGTGGCGGCGTAGAAGACGCCGTTCTGCAGCACGTTGTCCAGCTCGAAGTACGGCTTGATCTGCGACTCGTCCAGATCGTACTTGGCCTTGCGCACCTGCTCGGCGTAGAAATCCCAATCCGAGGCGGCCACCTGGAAACCACCCTTCTGGGCGTCGATCACCTTCTGGATCTCACCGGCTTCGGCACGCGCCTTGGCGGTGGCGGCAGGCACGGTGTCGGTCAGCAGCTTCAGTGCGGCCGCCGGGGTCTTGGCCATCTGGTCGCCCAGCTGGTAGTCGGCGAAGGTGTCGAAGCCGAGCAGCTTGGCCTTCTGCGCACGCAGCTGGGCCAGGCGCTGCACGGTCTGCCGGGTATCGTTGGCATCGCCACGCTCGGCACGGGTTTCCGAAGCCTTCAGCACGGCGGCGCGCTGGTCGCGGTCGGTCAGCGAACCGAGCACCGGCTGCTGGGTGGTGTTCTGCAGCGGCAGCAGGAACTTGCCATCCAGCTTGCGGTCCTTGGCGGCGGCGGCGGCATTGTTGACCGCGCCCTCGTCCAGGCCAGCCAGCTTGGCCTTGTCGTCCACCACGACCGCAGCAGCGGCGGTTGCAGCCACCAGACGGGTGTGGAACTGGGTGGACAGCGTGGTTTCTTCCACGTTGAGCTTGCGCAGGCTTGCCTTGTCGGCGTCGGACAGCTGTGCGCCCGAGCGCACCAGGCCATCGTAGTAATGCTCGACCAGGCGCTTCTGCACCGGATCCAGGCCCAGCGTCTCGCGCTGGTCGTACAGCGACTTCACGCGGGCGAACAGCTTCGGATCGAGGTTGATCTCGTCCTGGTGCGCGGCCAGCTTCGGCGCCACTTCTTCCTGGATCTTCTGGCGGGCATCGTTGGTATCGGCCTGGACCAGGCCGAAGAAGATGCGCGCCACGCGGGTCAGGGTCTCGCCGCTGCGCTCCATCGCCACGATGGTGTTGTCGAAGGTGGCCGGCTCGGCGCTGTCCGCGATCTTGCGCACGTCGGCCAGATGCAGGCGCATGCCTTCTTCGAAGGCCGGCAGGTAATCGCTGTCCTTGATCTTGTCGAACGGCGGTGCCTGGAACGGCAGGCTGCTGGCGGCCAGCAGCGGGTTGGTGGAGGCTTCGGCCGGCTGCTGGGCCGGTGCATTCTGGGCTTCGGACACGGGGGTGGACTCCTTGCCGGAACAGGCCGCCAGCGCCAGGCTGATGGCGGCGGCCAGGACTACGGTACGCGACATGTAAAACGCTCCTTGGGCAGACGGTACGGGATGGCAGCCGTCCACCCTACTCCTGTCACGGGCGCCCGGCATGTGCCGGACGTGGCGTCTACGCTGCCGGCAGCGGCTGGCTCAGACCGTGCCGCGGGTCTTGCCGATCCAGGGCCGGTAGAACTCGCGGATGGTCGCCATGTCTGCGGCATCATCGCCGGTCGGCGTGAACAGCGGGCCGATGCCGATGGTCTTTTCCGGGTAGTGGAAATACGCGGCCAGAATCGGCACGTCGGCCATCCGCGCAATCTTCAGGAAGCCGGCCTTCCAGTCCTTCACGGCCTTGCGGGTGCCCTCGGGGGTGATGGCGAACCACATCTTCTCGTTGTTGCGCAGCAGGTCCACGGCCTGGCCGACAGTGCCCTGCGGCGAGCTGCGATCCAGCGGGATCACGCCCAGCTTGTGCAGCAGCGGGCCCAGTGGCCACCAGAACAGCGAGGCCTTGCCCAGCACCTTCACTTTCATGCCCAGTGCGATCTTGGCGGCCATGCCCCACAGCCCGTCCCAGTTGGACGAATGCGGAGCGATGATGAAGACCAGCCTGGGGACGTTCGGCAGCGTACCGGTCACTTTCCAGCCGCCCATGCGCAGCGTGCAGCGCGCCAGCCAGCGCAGGAAACGGTTGGGCTTGACCTGCGGCATGTTCGGCGGAATGGCCGGCAGCAACGGCGTCGGGTTGTTCAAGCAATCACTCCCAGTCACGTGATGAGCGCCCGCGCTTGATCTGCGCGCGCCCGCGTTTGGCGTCCAGACGACGCAGTTTCGACCCTAAGGTCGGCTTGGTGGCCTTGCGTGGTTTGGGCACGCTCAGCCCGGCCTGGATGAAGGCCGCCAGCCGCTCGCGCGCATCCTCGCGATTGCGATCCTGGGTGCGGAAACGTTGCGCGTCGATGACCAGCACGCCTTCGCCGGTCATGCGCCGGTCGCGCCGCGCCAACAGGCGCTCGCGCAGCGGCTCGGGCAACGAGGGCGAACCGGCCACGTCGAAACGCAGTTCCACCGCGGTGGAGACCTTGTTGACGTTCTGGCCGCCGGCACCACTGGCACGCACGAAACGCTCGACGATCTCGCCGTCGGGGATTTCAAGCTGCGCGCTGATGATGACCGGTCCACTGCCCATCCGCGCATTGTAGCGGCAGCCGCGTTGCCGTGGCTGCCATCACGCCCCGTATGCCGCCGATCAGGCACCGAACACGCCGCCTTCGCCTTTGCCGGGGGTATGCTTGCCATCCCGTGTACTGCAGGACGCTCCGCATGATCCGCTTCGTTCCCTCCCTGTTGCGCCGCGCGGCCCTGCTGCTGGTGCTGGCCGCAGCAAGCGCACCGGTGCTGGCCGCAGCCCCCACCGATGGCGACATCAACCGCCTGCTGTCGGCCTCGCGTGCGCAGAGCATGATCGACACCATGCTGCCGCAGATCGAAGCGATGCAGCAGCAGCAGTTCCAGCAGGTCGCCGCACAGCGCAAGCTCAACGCCCAGCARCAGGAACAGCTGCAGCGCATCCAGGCCCGTACCAGCCAGACCCTGCGCCAGGCACTGTCGTGGCAGCAGCTGCGGCCGATGTACGTGGACCTGTACAAGAAGACCTTCAGCAAGGAAGACGTGCTGGCCATGGCCGAGTTCTACGAGAGCCCGGCCGGCCAGAGCCTGCTCGACAAGACCCCGGCGCTGATGCAGAACGTGATGGTGGCGATCCAGACGCGCATGCAGCCGCTGTTCGCCGATCTGCAGAAGGATCTGGAAGCGATCGTCAACGAGCCGGAAAAGAAGTGAGGTAGTGCCGGCCGCTGGCCGGCAACCTCTGGACTTCTGGAATCGCACAGTTGCCGGCCAGCGGCCGGCACCACCCTCAGGCGTCGACGACCTGCCAACCGAACAGGTCCAGCGCCTTCTGGAATTCACCGTCGACCGGGGCGCGCACGTCCAGCGTGCCGCCATCCGGATGCGGGAAGCGCAACCGCTCGGCGTGCAGCAGCATGCGGTGCACACCCTGCATGCGGAAGTTGCGGTTGTGCCGGCCATCACCATGGCTGGTATCGCCGATCAGGTGATGTGACAGGTGCTTCAGATGCCGGCGGATCTGCCGGAAGCGCCCGGTCAGCGGCTGGCAGCGCAGCAGCGCATAGCGCGAGCTGGTGAACTCGCCCACCGGTACCGACAGTTCGCCGGTAGCCAAGCGCTGGAAGTCGGTGACCGCCGGCTTCTTCACCGGCTTGCCGGGACCGCCGTCCAGGTCGTGGTCGACCTGCCACGCCTCCTCGGCCGGCCAGCCACGGCAGACGGCCAGGTAATCCTTGCTTACCTCCCCGCCCATCAGCGACTTGCCCAGCGCACTGGCCGTATCACGGTCGAAGGCCAGCAACAGGCAGCCGCTGGTGGCGCGATCCAGGCGGTGGACCAGGAAGATCGGCCGGCCCAGCTGCTCGCGCAGGCGATCGGCGAGGAAATCATCTTCGCCACGGGCCAGCTTGCTGTCATGGACCATCAGCCCGGCCGGCTTGTTGACCACGGCCAGCCGTTCATCCAGGTGCAGCAGCTGCAGGGGCGCGGTTTCAATCTCGACCGCGGCGAGGGTGTCAGGTTCGGTGCTCACCGCGCGATTATCCGGATGACACGCTGAATAGGGTAGTGCCGGCTGCTGGCCGCCGACGCGGCGTTCACCACCAGCCTGGTGCCGGTGGGCAATGGCGAACTGCTGGCGCTGCGCAACACCTGACCGGGCGTCACCCCGGTAGCACGGGTCGCTGGCC
>NZ_JBFRFE010000129.1:0-8227 GCF_052114665.1 Stenotrophomonas sp. 2YAF22
CCCACCCGCAGGCCGCTGTCACGCAGCGCCTCGCGTCGCGCCGCCGGCAGCACATGCGCAATGCGCGCCAGGGCATCACGCGCGGCCTCGGCCAGGGCCGGCTCGGTGCGTGCCGCCACCCAGCGCAGGCCCAGCACCAGCGCGTCGATCTCGGCCGGTGGCAAGGTCAGCGGCGGCAGCACATCGCCCGGTTCCAGCTGGTAGCCGACACCGGCTTCCCCGCGCAGATCGGCGCCCTGCTCGCGCAGCGTTTCAATATCGCGGTACAGCGTACGCAGGCTGATGCCCAGTTCTTCGGCCAGCGCCTGCCCGGCCACCGGCCGGCGATGGCGGCGCAGCACCTGCAGCAGCTGGTTCAGGCGCAGCGCGCGGGACATCAGCCGACCAGATCGCGCGACGGCACCACGTGCTCGCCCGGCTTTGCCGCCAGCGCCGCATCCACCAGCACGTGTGCAATCTCCGGTGCCGGATTGATCCGCCAAGCACGTGGCAACATCGGCCCCAGCACACCCAGCACCTGCAGCGCGAAGTGTTCGCCACGGCGGACCTCCTGCCGCTCACCGCCGATCAGCCCCGGCCGCACCAGCGTCAGCGACGGGAAACCCAACGCGCGCAGGTCGCGCTCCAGCTCGCCTTTGACCCGGCTGTAGAAGATCGACGAACGCGGGTTGGCGCCTGCGGCCGAGTTCAGCGCGAAGGCCTGGGCACCCTGCGCAAGGGCCAGGCGGGCGAAGTCCAGCGGGTAATCGTGGTCGATGCGATGGAACGCCTCGCGGCTGCCGGCCTGGGCGATGGTGCTGCCCAGGGCGCAGATCACCGCGTCCACCCGGGCCCAGTCCGGCGCATCGGGCAGCCGGGCGAAGTCGAGCACCGGGTTGTGCAGTTTCCCGTGCGGCGCAGCCAGCGGGCGGCGGCTGGGCGCGACCACGGCGCTGCAGCGGGGGTCGGCCAGCAGCTGCGACAGGGCGTGGCCTCCGACCAGTCCCGTCGCCCCCAGCAACATCACACGCATACCCACCTCCACTGCGGCATCCTGTCACCCATCCTATCGGTTCAAGCCACCGCCGGTTGCGCCGATATGCTGTGACCAGCCCCCCTGCCATCCCAGGATGCGTTCCATGACGGACCAGCCCGACCCCCGCCCTGCCCCCGGCACCGCCATCGGGCCGCCTGCGCGCGTGCGCGCGGTGGTCGATGACGGGCGCGGCGATCGGGTGGTACTGCAGGGTGGTGGCAGCGTGGCGTTGCAGCAGCTGTTTGCCGGGGCCGATGCCCCCGAGCCGCTGCTGGCCGCCTTCGCCAATGGCATGGCCACCCTGCCGGGTGAGCTGGGCGACATGGGTGATCGCCTGCAATCGGCGCAGGCCAGTGCCGACTGGCCGCGCTATGGCCGGGCGATGCGGCAGCTGATCGATAAATACATCCGCACCATCGACCAGCACTCGCCCGATGGCCAGCCCGACAGCCTGCGCCTGTCCGAGCAGCTGCGGTTGCTGCTGGGCGGCGCGGTGGTCGCGCTGCTGCAGCACGATCCCGACCTGCGCGAGCAGGCGCAGGCCCTGGCCGTACGCCTGCGCCAATGGCAACCGGGCGCGGCACTGGAACCGATCGAACAGGGCGCGCGCGAGCTGGGCCACCAGATCGGCGTGCGCGCCGAAAGCTGGCAGGAACAGCAGGCGTTGTTGCTTGAGTTGTTCGCCCTGCTGCTGGAGAACGTCAGCGAGCTGCTGGATGACCGCAGTTGGCTGCAGGGCCAGATCGCGGCCGTGCGCCAGTTGCTGGCCGGGCCGCTGGAAGCCGAATCGGTCGAGCGCACCCGCGCCGAGCTGCGCGAGGTGATCTACAAGCAGGGCCTGCTGCGGCAGGGAATCGACGATTCGAAAGCGGCCATGCGTAGCTTGATGGGCGAGTTCATCGAGCGCATGGATGGCATGGCTGCCAGCACCGGTGAATACCACGACCGCATCGGCAGCTACGCGCTGCAGTTGCGCGAGGCGCGCAGCATCGCCGACCTCAACCACCTGCTGCAGGAAGTGATGCAGGACACCGGCAAAGTGCAGCAGCAGGCGGCGCAGGCGCGCGATCACCTGGCCAGCGCGCGGCAGGAAGTGGAACGCGCCGAACAGCGCATCAACCAGCTGGAGCAGGATCTGCGCGCGGCCGGCGATCTGGCGCGTATCGACCCGTTGACCCAGGCCCTGAACCGCCGTGGCCTGGATGAACTGCTGCAGCGCGAGCTGGCCCGCGCCGCACGCAACCACTCGCCGCTCGGACTGGCGGTGATCGACCTGGATGATTTCCACCAGACCAACGACGAACACGGCCATGCCGGCGGCGACGCGCTGCTGCAGCACCTGGTGGCGGTGTGCCGCCTGCTGCTGCGTGCCACCGATGGCATCGCCCGGCTGGGCGGCGACGAGTTCGTGCTGGTGCTTCCCGAAACCCCCGGCGCGGACAGCATGGCCACGGTGCAGCGGCTGCAGCGCTCACTGGCGCATCGCGTGCTGACCCTGCAGGAGCGGCGCATACCCGTGYATTTCAGTGCGGGCCTGGCGCAATGGCAGCCAGGCGACGATGCCGATACGCTGCTGCGACGCGCCGATGACGCGCTGTACGCGGCCAAGCGCCAAGGCAAGAACCGGGTACACGCGGGCTAGCTCGTCGGTGGGTGCCAACCTTGGTTGGTGCTTGCGGGAATAAAACCGCCGACCAAGGTCGGCCTCTACCGGGCAGTGGGCCGGCGCTTACTTGCCGCGCAGCTTCTGCACGCCAGTCACCGCCGCCAGCACGATGGCACCGGCGATGATGCCGACCACCATGTTGCCCAGCGCGTTGACCAGCCAGCCCCACTGGCCTTCCCCGCCCAGCGCCTGCACCGCGTGGTGCAGCGCCGGCACGTTGTGCACCAGGATGCCGCCGCCGACCAGGAACATCGCCGCGGTACCGGCCACCGACAGGAACTTCATCAGCCACGGTGCCGACACCAGCAGGCCGCGGCCAACTGCCGCCAGCGCGGCGCCCTTGCGCGACAGGTACAGGCCCAGGTCGTCCAGCTTGACGATGCCGGCGACCAGCCCGTAGACGAACACGGTCATCGCCAGCGCGATCACCACCAGGGTGCTGACCTGGTTGATGAACGACGCCGTCGCAACCACGCCCAGCGACAGCACGATGATTTCGGCCGAGAGGATGAAGTCGGTGCGGATCGCGCCCTTCACCTTGTCCTTTTCCCACGCGACCATGTCCACCTGCGCATCGGCCAGCGCCTTGCGTCGCTCAGCCTGGTGTTCGGCGTCCTCATCGGCGGAATGCAGGAACCGGTGCGCCAGCTTCTCCACGCCCTCGAAGCACAGGAAGGCGCCGCCGATCATCATCAGCGGCACGATCAGCGGCACGTTCCAGCCGCGGCTGTGCAGCCAGGCTTCCAGCGCGCTGATCGCCAGCGCCGCCGGCACCAGGATCACCTTGTTCACCAGCGAGCCCCTGGCCACCGCCCACACCACCGGCAGCTCGCGGTTGGCGTTGACGCCGGTCACCTGCTGCGCGTTCAGCGCCAGGTCGTCGCCCAGCACGCCGGCGGTCTTCTTGGCGGCGACCTTGGTCAGTACCGAGACGTCGTCGAGCAGGGAGGCGATATCGTCGAGCAGGGCAAACAGGCTGGCACCGGCCATGGGGGATCCAGTAAAGGGAATGAGCGGATTCTGACCGATCCGGCGCCACCTGCGGTAGCGGGTTCACCGCGCGCCCACCGGGCGGCAGGGACACTGGAAGCGTAATCCGGTCTCGCCGGCGGCGGGATCACGGACATCGGGTCGTCGTCTTCGAGGAGTGTCGTTTGAGCAATCCGTCCACCGCCACAGGCAATCCCCCGCTGATCCGGGGCATGAACCGGCGCAGCCAGATCCTGCGCCTGCTGATGCGCTACCGCCATTCCGGCGTGTTCTCCGGCATGAACCTGGACGCTGCCGGCAGCCACACCGACGTGCCACCGGACGGCAATCCGGAGCAGTTCGTCAGTGACCTGGAAGCACTGGGGCCCACCTTCGTCAAGCTCGGGCAGATGCTGTCGACCCGCCCGGACATGGTGCCGGTGGAGTTCGCCACTGCGCTGGAGCGGATGCAGGAGAAGGTGGCCGAGATTCCGGTGGAACGCATCCACGCCATCGTCGAGCAGGAACTGGGTGCACCGGTGAACAAGCTGTTCGCCGCATTCGACCCACAACCGCTGGGCTGCGCGTCGATCGCCCAGGTGCACCGCGCGGTGCTGCATGACGGTCGCGAGGTGGCGGTGAAAGTGCAGAAGCCCGAAGTGGCCGCGCAGCTGCGTTCGGATCTGGAAGTGCTGCGCAGCTTCGCCCTGGCCGCCGACCATCTGACCCAGATCGGTCGCCGCGTGCGCCTGCGCGACTGGCTCAACGAATTCGCCAAGACGCTGATGCAGGAGCTGGACTACCACGCCGAGGCCGAGAACCTGTCGCGCTTCGGCCGGCACTTGAAGCCGTTCCGGCGCCTGTGGATTCCGCAGCCGCTGTGGGACTACAGCAGCCATCGCGTGCTGACCATGGAACTGGCCACCGGCGTGCGCGTGGATGCCATTCCCGATGTGCGCCGCACCGAACAGGCGATGGATCCGCTGGCGGCGGCGCTGATCCGCGGTTACCTGGACCAGATCTTCGTGCACGGCGAAATCCATGCCGACCCGCATCCCGGCAACCTGCGGGTGATGCCTGATGGGCGCTTGGCCATCTTCGACCTGGGCATGGTCGCGCACATGCCACCGCGGCTGCGCGAGCGCCTGCTGAAGATCCTGTTTGCCGCCGTCGATGGCCGCGGCGAGGAAGTGGCCGACGACCTGATCAGCATCAGCACGCGGCTGGAGGCATTCGATGAGGAGCGCTACCTGCGCGAGACCGGCCAGCTGATCGCACGCTATGCCGCCAGCGCCAATTTCTCCGAAGGGCGCGTGGTGCTGGACATGGTGCGCATTGCCACCTCGTCCGGATTGCGCACGCCGCCGGAGCTGAGCCTGCTGGGCAAGGCGCTGCTCAACCTTGAAACCGTATGCCGCCTGCTGGCACCAGACCTTGATACGCGCCGCATCGTCGAACGCCAGCTGCAACACGTGATGCGTGCGCGCCTGAAAAAATCGCTGTCGGCCGCCAACCTGGCCAGCGAGGCGATGGAGCTGCAGCAACTGCTGCGCGACGGGCCGCGCAAGCTGTCGGACATCATGGCGCTGCTGGCCGAGAACCGCCTGCAGATGAAGGTGACCGGGCTGGAAGAATCGCGGCTGATGGAGAACCTGCAGAAGATCGCCAACCGCGTGGCCGCCGGCATCATCAGCGCCGCGTTGATCATGGCGGCGGCAATGATGATGAAGATCGACACGGGCTGGCATGTGCTGGGCTATCCCGCCATCGCACTGGTGCTGTTGTTGATCGGCGTGGTGCTTGGGCTGGGCATCGTGACCAGCGCATTGTTGTTCGATCGCCGTGCGCGCTCGCGCGAGGAACGCGGGCATCGATAGCGTCGTATCCACGCACGACGTGGATCAGCGAAAACAGTGAATTCATGCGGTTTTTAATGCAATCGAGCGTGAGTTTTCACGCTCGTTTTACGTTCGCGGCATGATATCGCGCGCACGATTTCAACAAACATTTCAGTCAGGTTCGTGCATGCACTATCGGGTCATCGGCCTGTCATGCAGATGTGCTTGCAGCAGCGCCGGTCGGATGGACACGCGTCGGTACGACGTCCATCGCCACCCCGTCACTGCCGAAGCTGCCTATGCTCTGGATTCTGCTGCTGTCGCTGTTGCTGCTGTCCTGGTTGTTCCTCGCGTCCGCAAAGTGGGTGTGGTGGAAAGCAGGCTTGTTCTCGCTGTTGCTGCTGGCGCTCAGTGCCTGGTGGCTGATCGACAAGCTGTCCGGCGACGGACTCAACGCCGCCACCCTGTACCACCTGGGTGCGGACATGGAAGGCGCCGGTGTCGCCGACTTCAAGGGCTATATCGCCGGCTTCATCGTGCTGGCCGCCGTGTCGCTGCTGCCGCTGTTCGCTACGCGGGTGAAGCGTTGGCGCCGCCCCACGGCCGGTGGTGCGTGGTTTGCCGGTTTCGCCGCGCTGTGGGTGGCGGCGATCATGATCAGCCCACTGGCCCGCGATGGCCAACGCCTGTACCAGCAGCTGCGCCCGGTGGATTTCGCCCGTATCGCCCCCGAATACCAGGTGCCCACGCAGGCCCTGCAGCGCCCACGCAACATCGTCTGGATCTACGGCGAGAGCCTGGAGCGCACCTATCTGGATGAGGCCGTGTTTCCCGGCCTGATGCCCAATCTCAACCGCCTGGCGGCCAGGTCGCTGGATGTACGCGGTCTGGCCTCGGCCGAAGGCGGTGGCTGGACCATCGCCGGCCTGGTGTCGTCGATGTGCGGCGTGCCGCTGACCACCTCGCAGGGTGATGAGAACAGCATGGACCGCATGGGCAGCTTCCTGCCCAAGGCCGTGTGCCTGGGTGATTATCTCAAGCAGCAGGGCTACACCAACCATTACCTGGGTGGTGCCAACGGCCAGTTCGCCGGCAAGGGCCAGTTCCTGGCCAGCCACGGCTTCGATGAAGTGCATGACCTGGCGTGGTTCAAGCAGCAGAAGAAGATCGGCCGTATCCACTACTCGGCGTGGGGCGTGCATGACGACGTGCTGCTGGACACCGCCTACCAGCGCTTCGAGCAGCTGTCGCGACAGGATGCGCCGTTCATGCTGACCACGCTGACCATGGACACGCACCACCCGGCCGGGCACCTGCCGGTGGCCTGCAAGGGCGAGCGCTACCAGAGCCAGTACGGCAACATCGGCATGCTCAATGCGCTCAAGTGCACCGACCGCCTGATCTCGCAGCTGGTCGAACGCATCCAGGCCAGCCCGTACGGCAAGGACACGTTGATCGTGATCGCCTCCGATCACCTGGCCATGCCCAATGACCTCAGCCATATCCTGACCAAGCAGAAGCGCGAGAACCTGCTGTTGTTCCTCGGTGATGGCGTCGCCCCGCGCCAGCTGGCCGCTGAAGACGGCTCGACCCTGGATTCCGGGGCCACCCTGCTCAGCCTGCTCGATCCGAACCTGCAGACGATGGGCTTTGGCCGTTCGCTGCTGGACGACAAGCGCGCGCCGAGTGCCAGCGCCGCGGCACGCCGCGATGGCGGCCGCGACTATCCGCAGTACCTGGCCTTCGCCCGCTCGCTGTGGCTGGGTGAGCCGACGCGGCAGCTGAAGATCGACGGCCATGACCAGGTGGTGGTGGGCCTGCAGCACGTGCAGCCGCCGGTGCTGCTGGAATACGACAAGGACTGGGACCTGAAATCGGTGTACCTGGAAAACACCTCGCGCCAGTTCGACGATGCCGACCCGGACAACACGCTCGCCTACGTTGATCGCTGCACCGCGTTCGAGGATGGCTCGGCCGACGGCGACTGGTGCGCGCTGCTGGTGAACCGCGACAACGGCATCAAGCTGTACCGGGACGGCCAGCTGCGCAACGGCATCGACGTGGATGCACCACTGGATGCGTTCCAGGGCCCCCGCCCCAGCGTGCGCCAGGCACACATGATCACGCAGAAGGGCCGCCGTACCCGCGCCGGCCAGTACATGCTGCAGCTGGTGGCGAGCACGCGCCCGGATCGCGGTTTCTGGATCGAAGCGGTGTCCTCGCAGCGCAAGGTGGTGCTGGCCCAGCAGTGGGTGCAGCCCGATGCCGATGGCAAGATCAACGTGTCATTCGGGCTCGACCACGAAGTGGATGATCTGGAAATCCGCGCGTGGTTGAACCATGCCGAGAAGCTGGCGGTGGATACGTTCGCACTGGTGCCCTCGCGCGGCCGACCGCGGGGGTAAAGGGGTTCGGCAGGGCTGCGCCCTGCACCTGCTACGAGCCGAAGCAACGGCAACAGCGACAGCGACAGCTGGCATTCCGTGGGATGGCGGGGCACTGTGGGTTTGCGGGGCCGCCGCAAGTACGTCCGTGTAGGCTTGGTCGCCGCATCCATGCGGCTCACACCCCGCAAACCCACAGTGCCCCACCTTCGACAGTTTCCCGGTGGTCAGTAGATCCAYGCCATGCGTGGATGAATSTCCAWCGRRATCGAATATTYMGAYAATTGATCGAARWGCATCCACGCATSGCGTGGATCTACGTGWCGACCARGGTCGACACCYACCAACAGCAGCG
>NZ_JBFRFE010000130.1:0-8203 GCF_052114665.1 Stenotrophomonas sp. 2YAF22
GATGGCGCGCTTCAATTACGGCTCGACCGTGATCGTGCTGCTGCCGCCGGGCGTGGCCGAATTTGCCCCGCATCTGGATGCCGAACATCCGGTGCAGCTGGGCCAGGCACTGGCCAAGCTTCGCTGATCCTGCGGTAGTGCCGGCCGCTGGCCGGCATCTCCGTTGATCCAACGCATCGAGCGTTGCCGGCCAGCGGCCGGCACTACCGGATGTGGGCGTTACTGCAGGGTCGGCGCCGGGCCGACGTCCATGCCGTCGTAGTCTTCCACGCCCATCTGCGTAGCCAGCGCGCTCAGTTCCTGGTTGCGCTTGTCCAGCGAGGTTTCGTCGTGGACTTCCACGCGCTCCACATGCAGCACGTGGAATGCAGCGTCACCGTCCTCCGGCTCCTGCTCGAACAGTTCCACCAGCACATAGCCCTGCGCCTGCAGGTGGGTGCCCAGTGCCTGCAGCGGCTCGGCGGTGGAGTGCACGAAGAAGTACCCCCACAGCAGCGGGGCATCCAGGTCCCAGTCGGTGTTCTCGCGGAGGTTGGTGAACAGGTTGCGGGTGTCTTCGAGGTCCATGCGATATCCAGAGTGCGGAGAGATTATTTGTCGCAGCCCTGCAGCTTCAGCACCTGGCCGTGGCGCAGGCTGTAGCCGGGGGCCTTGAGGCCATTGGCGCGGGCCAGCACCGGCACATCGCACTGGAACTTCGCGGCGATCCGGCCCAGAGTCTCACCCTTGCCGACCTTGTAGCTGCGGGCCGGCTTGGCGCGCGGGGCCGGCGCCGGGCGCGGCGCAGCCAACGGCGCTGCGGGCGTGGTCGGCACGCTGCTGGCGGCATTGGGATCGACCACCGGCACCACCCCGCCCACGGCCACGCTGCCGGTGTAGCTGGCGGCGCTCGGGCGCACGATCGCGGCATTGAGGTCGGCGGTGATCAGGGTGCGGGCCAGATCGGCACGCGGGCCGCTGACGCAGTTGCGCGCGTACAGGCCAGCAATGCGGTTGGTGGCGTTGATGAGGGTTCCTGCCGGAATCCAGCCATCGGCCTCATAGCGCGGGTTGAGGTTGCGCAATGCGCGCATGTAGCCGTCGCGGGTGCCATGGCTGCCCAGGCAGATGGTCAGTTCGTAGATCGTGGTCGAGCGGGCCAGGCGGATGGTGGCCGGTTGCGCGTTGATCTTCGGGAACTCCACGCCGTATTGCTGGGGGTGCAGGAAGATCCAGGACGCGGCGATCACCATCGGCACGTAGTCCTTGGTTTCGCCCGGGAACTGGTTGTAGACGCTGTCCACCCAGAAGCTCTGGCCCGGGTACTGCTTGTAGACGCGCGCTGCGCGGCCCTCACCGCCGTTGTAACCGGCCAGCGACAGTTCGACGTTGTTGTTGAGCTCACGCATCCGCTCGTTGAGGTACGTCGCGCTGGCTTCAGCGGCGCTGCGCGCATCGAAGCGGGTATCGAAACCGGTACCGTCCGGGCCGAGGCCGAAGCGGCGGCCGGTGGCCGGCATGAACTGCATCAGGCCCGCGGCGCCAGCACGTGAGGACGCATGTACACGGCCGTTGGATTCCTTGGCCATGATGCCGAACAGCAGCGCCTCGGGCAGGCCGCGCTTCTCCCATTCCGGCCACATCACCGCGCGCAGGTTCTGGTAGTTCTCGTAGGTGGTCATCAGCGCCGGGCGCATGTCGGTCAGCCAGCGGCGGATGCCGGCCTGCACGGCGGGGTTGTACTCGACCATGTTGTCGAAGGCATGGCGCTTGTCGTTCAGCAGCGCCGCTGCGCGTGCCGCCTCCGGCACATCCGCAGCCAGCGGGCCGACATGGTCCGGGTCGGCCTCCAGGCGGTCGCCGGCTTCATCGACCACGTCATCATCGGCGGCGGCATCGGCGTCGTGCTTGAGCAGCCGCTTGTAGGTCGCCAGCATGTTGCTCATCTGGCAACCCTTCTGCTTCACGCATTCGCTGATGACATCTTCCATGTCCTCCAGCGCGGCATCGGCCTCGTTGCGACCCTTCGGATCGGCGTTGGCCACCAGCAGCACGGCATCGCTGTAGCGCTTCTCGGCTGCAGTCATGCGCTGCTGCAGTGCATCCACCTTCACCTTGTCCCGGGCCGAAACCCGCTGTGCGTGGGCCTCCGGTGCCAGGGAAACCAGGCCAGCCAGGGCCAGCAGCGGCCAGGTGCGGGAAATCAGGACAGGAACGGGCATTGGTGGCACTGTGTATGAAACAGGCAGGCAGAGTAGCGGCGCTGCCAAGGTCGGGGCAAGCCGACCTTCGGCCCGTCACTGTCGGCGGTTAACATTGGCACATTCATCACAAGGGCTGGACCATGGATCCGATTCTGCTCGGCAAAGGCATCACCGACGATGTGGCTGTCACCCTGCTGCCGAAACTCGGCAACCGCCATGGGCTGGTCGCCGGCGCCACCGGCACCGGCAAGACCGTGACCCTGATGACCCTGGCCGAGGGCTTCTCGCGGATCGGGGTACCGGTGTTCCTGGCCGATGTGAAGGGCGATGTGTCCGGTCTGGCCGTGCCGGGTACCGGCGCCGAGAACCTGCTCAAGCGCGCGGCCGAGATCGGTGTGAGCGACTATGCCCCGGCCGCCAGCCCCACCGTGTTCTGGGACCTGTACGGCAAGCTCGGCCACCCGGTGCGCACCACCGTGAGCGAGATGGGCCCGACCCTGTTGGCCCGCATCCTGGAATTGAACGACACCCAGGCCGGCGTGCTCGACATCGTGTTCAAGCTGGCCGACGACCGCGGCCTGCTGCTGCTGGACATGGACGACCTGCGCGCCCTGCTCGGCCTGGTGGCCGAGGAGCGCAAGGACATCTCCACCGAGTACGGCTTGGTCAGTGCGCAGTCGGTGGCCGCCATCCAGCGCGCCCTGCTGCGGCTGGCCCAGGACGGCGGCGAGCATTTCTTCGGCGAACCGGCGCTGGAACTGGCCGACATCATGCGGGTCAGCCATGACGGCCGCGGTGTCATCGGCATCCTTGCCGCCGACCAGCTGGTGCTCAAGCCCAAGCTGTACTCCACCTTCCTGCTGTGRCTGCTATCGGAGCTGTTCGAGCAGCTGCCCGAAGTGGGCGACCTCGACAAGCCGAAGCTGGTCTTCATTTTCGACGAAGCGCACCTGCTGTTCGACGATGCACCGCCCGCTCTGGTACAGCGCATCGAACAAGTGGTGCGGCTGATCCGTTCCAAGGGCGTGGGCGTGTACTTCTGCTCGCAGTTCCCGGACGACGTGCCGGCCAACATCCTCGGCCAGCTCGGCAACCGTGTACAGCACGCGCTGCGCGCATTCACCCCGCGCGACCAGAAGGCGGTGAAGACCGCCGCCGAGACCTTCGTACCGAACCCGAAGCTGGATGTGGTGAAGGTGCTCAGCCAGCTCGGTACCGGCGAGGCGCTGGTGTCCACGCTGCAGGACAAGGGCGTGCCGATGCCGGTGCAGCAGACGATGATCGCGCCGCCGCGCTGCCGCATGGGACCGGTCACCGAGACCGAACGTTCGCAGGTGCGTGCTGGCAGCCCGGTCGGCACCCGCTACGACACTGCCGTCAACCGCGAATCGGCCGCCGAACTGCTGGCCCAGCGCGCGCAGAAGGCCGTCGAGAAAACCGATGCGCCCGCCGCGCGCAGCCGTGAGCAGGACGAGGCGCAGGAAGGTGGCTTCGGGCAGTCGATCAAGGACGCGATTTTCGGCACCAAACGCCGCCAGGGCATGATCGAGACGATGGCCAAGCAGACCACGCGTACGGTCGGCACCAAGCTGGGCAACCAGATCGTGCGCGGCATCCTCGGTGGCATCTTCGGCGGCAAGCGCTGAGAGCTCCGATAGTACCTTCACCTTCGCGGCGCGCCGGCGACGGCGCGCCGTAGTTGTTTCATTCCGCACGAGAAGCCGCATTACATGTCGCGTTGGCGTCCCCCCGCAGAAAAGAGCACCGCACTGATCACCGCCGCCGGCCATGCGCGCCTGAAAACCGAGCTGGATGAGCTGTGGCGGGTGCGTCGACCGGAAGTGGTCAAGGCGCTGGCCGCGGCCGCGGCCGAAGGCGATCGCTCGGAAAATGCCGAATACACCTACCGCAAGAAGCAGCTGGGCGAGATCGATCGTCGCGTGCGCTACCTGACCAAGCGCCTGGAATCGCTGCGTGTGGTCGACACCACGCCGACTGATCCACAAGCAGTGTTCTTCGGTGCGTGGGTGGAACTGGAGAACGTGGACAGCGGGCAGACCAGCCGCTACCGCATCGTCGGGCCGGATGAGACCGATGCGGGACTGGGCTGGATCAGCATCGATTCGCCCTTGGCGCGGGCCTTGTTGAAGAAGCGCCTGGATGATGAGTTTTCAGTGGAACTGCCCAGTGGCAACCACACCTTTGCGGTGATCGGTGTGGAGTACGAGACCGCGGCCAACGGCTGAGCCTGTGGCGGGCAGCGGCGCTCAGCCGGGCATGGGCTCGGTTCTAGAGAAGCGGCGGCGGATAGCGGCGCCCTTCGCGCAGCGGACGAAAATAATCGTCGTTCGCGTAAAAGGCTGGCACCTGGTCGGTGTGCCAGCCGGGAATGCCCGCCAATGGCAGCGGACGCAGTTCCAAGGGATCGAGCAGCACCCTGCCCTCCTTGATGGCCCGCGCGACCGTGACGATGCAGTCCACATCGTCATCGCCCTGCAGCACCACGCATTTGCCGACCAGCAGCCGGCCCGGCAGCAGCGCCTGTTCCATCAAGGCATGACCGAATACTGCGGCGATGGCGATCCGACCTGACTGCCAATGGATCGGCTCGAACAGCACGCGCCACTGGTGAGCATCCCAGGCTGCAAGCAATGCCGGGTCGCGCATGCGTACCACCACGCCGGTTTCATCGAACTGGGTCAGCGCGGCCTGCGCGCGGTTGCGCTGTCCTGCGGCCATGCCCTCGATGTGCCGGCATTGCTGCGCGTTGAGTGCGCACTTGATCGGCAGGTAGCGTGCCCAGACCAGGGCATTGAACAGGTCGTGCCAGTTGCCCGCGCGGGTTGCGATGCACCCTTCGGCAATGCGCGTTTCGTAATGCAGGCCGTCTGCCAGCAATGCCACATCCTGTTCAACAAAGCGCTTGCCCGGCAGCGCCAGGCGCGCGTCCAGATCGACCACGCGTGGCCAGTCCGCTGCCGTCAGCAGATCACCGAACCCAGCGATACCGGCAAACAGCGGATGATCGAACGCAGCACTGTCCACCGCCGCACGCAGCGGTGGCACGAAGCGGCGGGGGCCGCCATCAGCAGCCTCCGCCCCGGTCACAGCACCTTGAGGTCGAATGCCGGGCGCGTGGTCGGCGGCAGTGCGTCGCCGTAGAGATCGTGCTCGTCGCTCTCGGTGATTTCCACGTCGACGAACTCACCCACGCGCAACGCCACCTGGTCTGCGTTCTGGATATGCACCAGGCCGTCGATCTCCGGAGCATCGGCCTTGGAACGCGCCACCGCGATATCGCCTTCGATGGCATCGACCAGGCATTGCTGCACCGTGCCGATCTTGGCTTCCAGACGCGAAGCCGAAATCTGCGCCTGTTTCTCCATGAAGCGCGCCAGTCGTTCCTGCTTCACTTCCTCCGGCACCGGATCCGGCAGGTTGTTGGCCGTGGCGCCCTCGACGGGCGAGTAGGCGAATGCACCGACGCGGTCCAGCTGCGCTTCGTCCAGGAAGGACAGCAGCTCTTCGAACTCGGCCTCGGTCTCGCCCGGGAAACCGACGATGAAGGTCGAACGCACGGTGATGTCCGGCGCGATGCGGCGCCAGTTCTGCACGCGCTCCAGGGTCTTCTCGACCGCGCCGGGGCGCTTCATCAGGCGCAGGATGCGCGGGCTGGCGTGCTGGAACGGGATGTCCAGATACGGCAGAATCCGGTTCTCGGCCATCAACGGCACCACGTCATCGACGTGCGGATACGGATAGACGTAGTGCATGCGCACCCACGCATCCAGTTCGGACAGGCCTTCGCACAGTGCCTTCAGGCGGGTCTGGTAGGCCTTGTCGCGCCACATCTTCTCGGCGTACTTCACATCCACGCCGTAGGCAGAGGTGTCCTGCGAAACCACCAGCAGTTCGCGCACACCGCCGCGCACCAGGCGCTCGGCTTCGCGCAGCACCTCGTCCACGGGACGCGAGACCAGCTTGCCGCGCATCGACGGAATGATGCAGAAGCTGCAGTGGTGGTTGCAGCCTTCGGAAATCTTCAGGTATGCGTAGTGGCGCGGGGTCAGCTTGATGCCGTAGTCCGGCACCAGATCCACGAACGGGTCGTGCTTGGGCGGCAGCGCCGCATGCACCGCTTCCATCACGCTCTGGTAATCCTGCGGCCCGGACACCGCCAGCACGTTCGGGTACGCCTCGCGGATCTGCTCCGGGCGCTTGCCCAGGCAGCCGGTGACGATGACCTTGCCGTTCTGGTTCATCGCCTCGCCGATGGCATCCAGCGATTCGGTCACCGCCGAATCGATGAAGCCACAGGTGTTGACCACCACCACGTCGGCCGAATCGTAGGACGGGACGATGTCGTAGCCTTCCGACCGCAGCTGGGTGAGGATGCGCTCGGAATCGACGAGGGCCTTCGGGCAGCCAAGGCTGACGAAGCCGACTTTGGGGTTCAGCTGGGACATGGAATCGCGGGACTCTGGGGGCCTGGGCCCCTGCCGGCATGGCAGGGGGACCTGGGGGCCGGGGCCTGAAGGGGCGCCAGTATACCGGGGTTGAACGGCCGCCTCTGAATCATGAGCCGCCCGATTCCGCACAACCGCTGACATCGCGCTAACCCGCCCAGCATCGACAATGCAGGCCTGGCCCCTGCAACGAGGTACCCCCGATGTCCGAATGGATCACCCTGGATACGCATTACGGCCCGGTCCGCGCCTGGCAGGCCCTGCCCGAAGGAGCCCCGCGCGGCAGCCTGGTGGTGGTACAGGAGATCTTCGGCGCCAACCCGCACATCCGCAGCGTCGCTGAGCGATTCGCGGCCGAGGGCTACGCCGTGTTGGCGCCGTCGTTCTTCGACCTGGTCGACGGCCCCGAGGCCGACCCGGATGCCCTGCCCTACACCCCCGAGGGAGTGAAGGATGGGCTGGAGCGGGTTACCGCGCTGGGCATGGAAAAGGCACTGGAAGTGGTCCGCGCCGCGGCAACCCGGCTGGCACCGCATGGAAAGGTCGGCACGGTCGGCTACTGCTGGGGTGGCAGCGTCGCCCTGCTGTCCGCGCTGCGCCTGGGCCTGCCCTCGGTGAGCTACTACGGCGCGCGCAACGTGCAGTTCCTGGACGAGACGCCGAAGGCCCCGGTGATGTTCCACTTCGGCGCGCAGGACAAGAGCATCCCGCCGGAGGCGATCCAGGCGCACCGTGAGAAGCTGCCGCAGATGGCGACCTACGTCTATCCGGCCGACCATGCCTTCAACCGCGAGGTCGGACATGCGTATGATCCAGACAGCGCCGCCCTGGCGCTGCAACGCACCCTGGACTTCTTCTCGGAGCATCTTGGATGAGCGATTTCGAACTCGATTCACGCCTGGCCACCGATAGCGTGCTGGTGGCCGAAGGCCCGTTGTCGCAAGTGCGACTGATGAACGACGAACGATTCCCCTGGCTGGTCCTGGTGCCGCGTCTGGCCGGGGTGACCGAGTGGATCGAGCTGGACGGCGAGCAGCAGGACAAGCTGCGCACCGAGCTCAACCGCGCCTGCAAGGCCCTGCACGGTTCAGACGGGGTGGAGAAGATCAACATCGGCGCGCTGGGCAACATCGTACGCCAGCTGCATTTCCACGTGATCGGCCGCCACGACGGCGATCCGGCGTGGCCGGGACCGGTCTGGGGCAGCGGTCCGGCGCACCGCTATGAACCGGCTGCACTGGACCAGCATGTCGCCTACTGGAAGGAACGGCTAGGATATCCGGCCCATTCCTGAGCCAGTGCCGACCCGATGCGATTCAATATCGTCGCCGCCATCCTGCTGATCCTGATCGGCCTGTTCATGCTGGCCAGCAACCTGGGCTGGACCAACCTGAACCTGTCTCGCCTGCTGCTGACCTGGTGGCCGCTCGGCCTGGTCGCCGTAGGCATCGCGATCCTGTTCGGTCGCGGCAAATAAACAAAGGCGGCGCATGCGCCGCCTTTGTCCTGCAGCGCCGGGGCATGCCCGGCAAGCGCAGCGCGGCCCCACAAACG
>NZ_JBFRFE010000131.1:0-8199 GCF_052114665.1 Stenotrophomonas sp. 2YAF22
GTCTGCTTCAGCGCGTCGATGCCCTGCCACGGATCCGCCTTCAAACGCTTCGCCCGTGCCAACGCCTTGTCCATCGGAAACGCATCGGCAGCACTCACCCGCGCCAGCTCCTCCCAGCGCAGTGGCACCGCCACGCCCGCGCTATCCCGCGCACGCAGCGACCACGAACACACGCTGGTCGCACCGCGTGTATTGCGCAGCCAGTCGATGAAGATCACGCCGCTGCGCTTGGCCTTGCTCATCGTCGCCACGTAGCGGTCCGGCGCCTGTTCGGCCATCGCCTGCGCGAAGGCTTCGCAAAACGCTTTCGCGTCCTCCCAGTCGGCCGCAGGTTGCAGTGGCACCACCACATGCACGCCCTTGCCACCGGACAACCGCACGAAGCTCTGCAGCCCGGTCTCCTGCAGTCGATCGCGCACATCGCGCGCGCCGCGCTTGACGTCGGCCCAGCTCACGCCCTCACCCGGATCAAGATCGAACACCAGCCGGTCGGGATGCTCGGGGTCGGCCACCGTCGCCCCCCAGGGATGCAGCTCCAGGGTGTTCATCTGCACCAATTGCAGCAGCCCGCGTTCGTCATCGATATAGACGTAGTCCTCGCGCCCGCTCTTCTGCTGCAGCGGCACTGCATGCACGGCGTCGCCCAGGCCCTGGCCGTGGTGCTTCTGGAAGAAACAGGCCTTGCCCACGCCATCGGGACAGCGCAGCAGCGACAGCGGTCGTCCACTGATTTCCGGCAGGATCCAGCGCGCCATCTGCCGGTAGTAGTCGGCAACGTCACCCTTGCTGAGCTTCTTCTTCGCGAACACCACGCGCTCGGGATGGGTGATGGCCACGTCGTCGCCGTCGTCGGCCGGTGCTGCACTCATCGCCAGGTCCTCCTTCTTCTTGTCGCTGCGCAGTCGCTTGAAGCTGGCCTGGCGCAGCAATCCTTCCTTGCCCCAGCCGCGGAACGCGACCTCGGCCACCGTCACCGGCTTCACCCAGCGCACGCTGGCCGCACGGAAGGGGACATGCGACGGCAGCTCCAGCACCGCGGCGTTCACCGCCAACGGTGCCAGCGTGGCCGAGAGCGCGCGCAGGCTCTCATCGTCGAAGCCGGTACCGACCCGGCCGACATAGCGCAGGCCGCCCTTGTCCGGCGTGGCCAGCAGCAGCGAACCAAATCCCACCCGCGAGCCTTTGGGTGCGGTGTGGCCGATGATCAGGAATTCATCGGTGTCCTCATGCTTCACCTTCACCCAGCTGCGCGCGCGGGTGTTCACGTAGGGCGCGTCGACCTGCTTGCTTACGATGCCTTCGAAGCCCGCCTTGCCGCTGGCGTCGAACACCGCCGGGCCGTGGTCGATGACGTGCTCGCTGAAGGCCAGCGTGCCAACTGCATCACCGATCAGTTCTTTCAGCAGTGCTTTGCGTTGCAGCAACGGCGCGCGGCTGATGTCGACCCCGGCCACGCCCGGCAGATCGAACACGATGAAGCGCAGCGGTTGTTTCGAACTACCGTCGATCACCCGCTGCAGCGCGGCGAAGTCGCTGCGGCCGTTGTCGTCCAGCACCACCAGTTCTCCATCCAGGCGCGCATCGCGCACCGGCAGCGCCTGTACGGCCTGCACCACTTCGGGAAAATCCGCCGTCCAATCCAGGCCATTGCGCGAGCGTAGCGCTACCTCGCCCTCGTGCAGATCGGCCAGCAGCCGGTAGCCATCCCACTTGATCTCGTGCAGCCAGCGCTCGCCATCGGGCGCGGTGTCGCGGTGATCGGTGAGCTGTGGCTTGAACTGGTGCGGGTAGCTTTTGTCGCGCGCCCCGTCCAGCTGCAACGCGCGCGCATGCCAGCGTGCATCGGCCTTGCGTGGGTGTGCGCCACGTGGCGCTGGAGCCGTCTTCTTCGCTGAAGCCCGGGACCTCTTCGCGGATGTTCGCGCTGGCGTGTGCAGCAGATCGTCCGCCTCCGCATCCCGTGCCTGCGCGTCATCGCGCTTGATCAGCAGCCACTGCACCTGACGGCCCTTCATCGCCGTGCGTACCAGTTTCCAGCCACCGGCCAGGCGCTGCCCGTGCAGCACGAAGTCGATCTTGCCCGCAGCCAGTGCTTGCAGCGGATCACCTTCGCAGGCCCAGCTGCCGTGGTCGAACACATCGACGTGACCGGCGCCGTAGTGTCCTTCCGGAATGTCACCTTCGAAGCCGGCATAGGAAAGAGGGTGGTCTTCCACCTCCACCGCCAGGCGCTTCTCACCCACCCGCAGCGACGGCCCCTTCGGCACCGCCCAGCTCTTCAGCACGCCATCCATTTCCAGGCGGAAATCGTAGTGGCGGCTGCTGGCGTGGTGCAGTTGGACCACGAAGATCGGCCGCCGCTTCGGGTTGCCCCGTGCAGGCGCCTCATCCGGCTCGGGGGTCTGCCCGGTGCCTCCGCCCAGCCGACGCTTGCGCCGGTACTGATGCAACGACATGGCTCAACCTGCCTTGCGTCGCGCGGCGGTCTTCTTTGCAGCCTTCTTCGCAGGGGCTTTTTTTGCCGGTGCCTTCTTCGCCGCTGCCTTCTTGGCTGGAGCCTTGCGCGCGGCCGCCTTCTTCGCCGGCGTGCGCTTGTTGGCATCCAGGCTCTTCTGCAGCAGCGCCATGAAGTCCACCACGTTGGTGGTTGCGTCCTCGCGCGGTGCCGGCTCGTCCTCCACCTGGGTGGTGCCGCCCTTGGACTTGATGCGCTTGTTCAGCACCTGCTGCAGGCGTTCGCGGAACTCATCGTGGTACTGGGAAGGATCCCAGTCACCGGCCATCGACTCGATCAACTGCTCGGCCATCGCCGTTTCCTTGCTGGTGATGCGGTAATCGGCAAGCTTTCCACTGGGCAGCTTGTAGTCGTCAGGCTCGACCAGTTCCTGCGGATAGCGCAGGATCATCAGCACCAGCGCGTCATCGTTGGGCATCACCGCGCACAGGTACTCGCGCGTGCGCACCACCACCCGGGCGATGCCGACCTTGCCAGTGCTGCGCAGCGTTTCCCGCAGCAGCACGTAGCCTTTCTCAGCCTTTTTACCCGGCACCAGCAGATAAGGCTTCTCGTAGTAACGCGGGTCGATCTGGCTGGCGTCGACAAAGGTTTCCACCTCCACCGTTTCATGGCTTTCCGGCGCCGCCGAACGGATATCGTCTTCCTCCAGCACGACGTAGCTGCCCTTGTCGTACTCGTAGGCTTTGACGATGTCCTTCCACGGCACTTCCTCGCCGGTGTCGGCGTTGACCCGTTCGAAGCGGATCGGTTTGCGATCGCGCGAATCCAGCATGCGGAAGTGCAGGTCGACCTTGCGCTCGCCGGACATCAGCGAGACCGGTACGTTGAGCAGGCCGAAGGAAAGCGTACCGGTCCAGATCGGGCGGGCCATGATGCGCACCTGTGTTTCAGCAGGGGTAGCCAGCTTCAGCCGGCTACCGTGAAACAACCGTGTCGGCCACGTGCAGACCATGCGGTAGTGCCGGCCGCTGGCCGGCAGCTCCTTGAATCCTGGCGATGCCTGCCAGCGACCGGCACTACTGCAGCAGCGGCCTCACCGCAGCGGCGGGGATATGGTCCAGCGCGCGCCAGGCATCTTCCACCACCGGCTGCGCCTGTGCCCAGTTCAGGCGCGACTGTCCGCGCATCTGGTCCCAGTGCTCGGCCAGTTCGCCACTGGTATCGGCCTCACCGCCACGCGGCCAGTCAGCGGCATGGGTGGTCAGCGCGAAGGCATACACCGGGCACAGATCGCGCCAGTTGCGATGCCCCTGCCCGCGGCGTTCCTCGTAGTCGCTCAGCATGTACTGCAGGTAATCCTGCGCCACCGCCTGCGGATCCTCCAGGCGGCGCGTCCGGCGCTGCGTGCTGCGCTGGCCAAGCGGATCCAGCAGGGCGTTGAACACGGACGGGGCGGGGCGTTCAAGACGGGGCATGGCCGGCTCCTGCAGCAGGGCGGGTGGGCAGGAATACGCGCGCCGCCGTTATCCAGTCGTGACAAAGATGTTCATGACGCCAGGTTCGCAGTGGCTTTACTTCGTCCGCGCTCTAGTGGAGGCCTACCGGAGGAACGCCCCATGACCACCACCCGTGACCCCCTGCGTGAGAACCACACCCCCGAGCCGGGCGAGCAGCGCGGCAAACACGATCTGGCCGACGCCGAGGACCGTGGCGCCGGCATGTCGACACCGGACGAAGGCGTACTGCCCGTCGTGCGCCGGCCTGAACAGGCCGCCCAGGACCGCAAGGACTGCGGTGACCGCAATCGCGGTGGCCAGGAAAGTCCGCTGAAGCGGCGCGAGCGCAAGCAGCACGCCAGCGACAACCAGGACGAGGCGCTGGAAGAGACCTTCCCGGCCAGCGATCCAACCTCACCGTTCGTGCCCGCCAAGGCCCCGGATTGATCGGTAGCGCCGGGCCATGCCCGGCGGATCCGTCACGTCCGCGCTGCGCGCTCGCCGGGCATGGCCCGGCGCTACCGGGGCCCGCCTAACGCCATGACCACTGCAGGCCAACGCTGGCGCGGCGGTCCGGCCCCGGTTCAAAGAACCGGCCGTTACCGTCATTGACGATCACCGAGCCGATGTAGCGCTGGTCCAGCACGTTGTCGATACGTGCGAATGCACGCAGGTCACCCGCCTGCAGCGTCCAGCGGCGACCGGCGTCCAGGTTCAGCAGCGCGTATCCCGGTGCGCGCTCGGTTGCGATGTCATTCACCACCACATCGCTGCTGGCGGCAGCTTCCAATCCCCACTGCCACTGCCCCGGCGACCACTGCAGGCGGGCATACGCCTGCTGYCGGGGCACGCCGGGCAGGCGGCTGCCAGCGGCAACCACGGTGTCGGGCACTGCGCAGTTGCTGGCCGCACAGGCCAGATAGGGCGAACGCACCTGCGCCTGCAGCCAGGTCCAGGCCAGCTGCAGCTCCAGCTGCTCGGCCAACGGCTGCCGGTACTGCAGCTCCACACCCTGGCGGCGGGTACGGCCGATGTTGCGGTACGTGCTGCGACCATTGGTGCTGCTGGCAACGGCCAGTTCATCGTCAGTATCTGCACGGAACAGGCTCACATCGAGCTGTCTTCCATCCTGCGCGTGCCACTTGCTGCCCACTTCCAGGCTGCGGCTGCGGGCGGCCGCCAGATCCAGCGCCAGCCCGGCCTGGCCGTCGGCGCGGTAGCCCAGCTCGTTGAACGTCGGGGTTTCAAAGCCACGCCCGATCGCCGCGTGCAGGCGCCACTGCGGGCTTGCCTCGAAGCTGACACCYGCCACTGGCGTGGTGGCCTGGTAGCCACGGCGACCACTGTCGTCCGGATTGCGCCCGACGATGTAGCGATCATCCGATTCGAAGCGCACCGCGCTGTGGCGCACCCCGGCCAGCAGCGACCAGCGCGGGCTCCATTGCCACCACGCCTGGGCGAACTGGTCCACGTTCTGCACGATGTCGATCTGGTCGCGACGCAGGCGCCCGCGTACCCCCACGATGGTGCCGACGAAGTTCTCGTAGCCGGTGCGGTGCTGGCGCTGGCGATCGGCATTCACGCCCACCACCAGATCCAGCGGTCGCCCCCACAGATCGCCGTTCCAGCCCCAGCGCGCGTCCAGCCCGCCGTAGCCGCCATCCAGGTCGATCACGCCACCGGCGTGCAATGGGTTGGCCTGCGGTCCCGGCGGAATCGGCAGGTACTGGGTCACCTCGCGCTGCCCGGCATAGCCCATCAGTTGCCAGCGCTGTGCACCGGCTTCACGGGTCCAACGCAGGCCTGCCTGCTGCTGGCGCACCGATTTTCGGGTGTTGTACTGCTCAGCCACCGCCGTGGCCTGGCGCGGGTCGGCCGCCACCTGCGCGCGGGTCAGCCCCAGCGGGTCCTGCGCGTTCGGCGCGTGCAGCGCGTTGAGCAGCAGTTCCAGGCGGCCGCCCGCGAGCTCGGTGCCCAGCCGCGCGTTCAACGATTCGCGGCGCGCGCGGCTGTGGTCACGCCAGCCATCGGTGCTGAAATGGTTGGCGGCCACGTTGTAGTCGACGCCAGGGCCCGCCCCGCGCAGCTGCGCGCCGACGCTGAGCGTGTTGTCGGCACCGGCATTCACCCGCAGCCGCCACGGGTCACCGGCCTGGCCCTGCGCGCTCCACACCTGCAGCACGCCGCCGGACGAATTGCCGTACAGCGCCGAGAACGGCCCGCGCAGCACCTCGATGCGCTCGGCACCGAGCAGGCTGGCGTGCGACAGCTGGCCCTGGCCATCGGGCATGGTCGCCGGCACCCCATCGATCAGCACCCGCACCCCGCGCACGCCAAAGGTCGAACGGGCGCCGAAGCCACGGATCGACAGCTGGGTGTCCTGCGCGAAGTTCTGCCGGTCCCGGGCCAGCAGGCCCGGCACCCCGCCCAGCGCCTCGGACAGCTGCGTGCCCGGGCCGGTACGGTCGGCGTCGATCCACACCGTATCCAGGCTGGCGGGCAGGGCGAAGGGGTCGACGCCGGGCACCCGCGCGGCCTGCACCTGCACAGCCGGCAGGGCGGTCGGCAATGGCTCGGCCGTCACCGCCAAAGGCAGCAGCAGCAGGGCGGAAAGCGGCAGGCATTGGCGTCGTGCGCTGGGATTCATGATTCAGGTTGATGGATCGGGCGGCAACGCACGCCATGGTACGGGCAGGCGGATGACGATGGCGGCGGCCAGCCCCGGCAGGCTTTGTTACGATGGGTCGGTTTCGGCCGACAGGCCGCAAGCCGCGTGGCGCAATTCCTCCCCCTTTCCGTCTACCGAACGAGTACCGCCGTGTCCTTCTTTGCAAACGTGGAACTGGTCCCAGGCGACCCGATCCTGGGCCTGACCGAGGCGTACAACGCCGACAGCCGCCCGACCAAGGTCAACCTGGGTGTGGGCATCTACTACGACGAGAGCGGCCGCATTCCGCTGCTGCGCGCCGTCAAGCAGATCGAGCAGCAGCTCGCCAACGAAGCCAAACCGCGCGGCTACCTGCCGATCGATGGCCTGCCGGCGTACACCCAGGCCACCCGTGAGCTGGTGTTCGGCAAGGACTCGCCGCTGCTGGCCGCCGGCCGTGTCACCACCGCCCAGACTGTCGGTGGCAGCGGTGCGCTGCGTGTCGGCGCCGACGTGCTGAAGAAGCTGCTGCCGCACGCCACCGTCGCACTCAGCAACCCGAGCTGGGARAACCACCGCGCCGTGTTCAGCGCCGCTGGTTTCGAGGTGGTCGATTACACCTACTTCGACCCGACCACCCATGGCGTCAACTTCGACGGCCTGCTGGCCGACCTGGGCAAGCTGGAAGCGGGCACCGTGGTGCTGCTGCACGCCTGCTGCCACAACCCCACCGGCGCCGACCTCACCGTCAGCCAGTGGAAGCAGGTCGCACAGCTGCTGAAGGACCGCCAGCTGTTCCCCTTCATCGACATGGCCTACCAGGGTTTCGACAAGGGCATCGAGCAGGACGGCGCCGCGGTGCGCACCATCGCCGAGGCCGGCATCGACAGCTTCATCGTCGCCAACTCGTACTCCAAGTCGTTCTCGCTGTATGGCGAGCGCGTGGGTGCGCTGTCGATGGTCGCGCCGACCGCCGCTGACGCCAAGGCCGTGCAGTCGCAGGTCAAGCGCGTGATCCGCACGATCTACTCCAGCCCCTCCACCCACGGTGCTGCACTGGTTGCCGGTGTACTGACCAATCCGGAACTGCGCGCGATGTGGGAGCAGGAGCTGACCGAGATGCGCGAGCGCATCCACGCCCTGCGCCAGGGCCTGGTCGAGAAGCTGGCCGCCGCCGGCGCCCCGCAGTTCGGCTTCATCAACGAACAGGCGGGCATGTTCTCGTACTCCGGCCTGAGCCGCGAACAGGTCGAGCGCCTGCGCGACGAGTTCGGCATCTACGCCGTCGGCACCGGCCGCATCTGCGTGGCTGCGCTGAACCAGAACAACCTGGAATACGTCGCCAAGGCCGTGGCCACCGTCGCCAAGGGCTGATCGACCGCTCCAGCAAGCTGTGGAAACAAAGGCGCCGAAAGGCGCCTTTGTTTTTGCTCCTGCCTTGCCACCCCCTCCGCGCTCGCGGCCAACCCTGAAGCGCGCGGGAGGGGGACGCAATGCAGGACCGTTGGCGCCATGGGCGCGAGGCATGCCTCGGGCGGGTTGGGCAGGATGCCCAACCCCGGTCTTGCCGTGTGCGCAGGACAGCGCACACGAGCAAG
>NZ_JBFRFE010000132.1:0-8140 GCF_052114665.1 Stenotrophomonas sp. 2YAF22
CGCCGAAGGCGTGCGGACCAACGGTCCGCACCCACCATGGTGATGGTGACACCCATCGGTGGTGGTGGCACCCATCGGTAGCGCCGGGCCATGCCCGGCGGGGATGAGGTGTGCGGACCAACGGTCCGCACCCACCAGCGGAGCGTCAGGAAATGCCGGCGCCCTTGGCCTGCACGTCGGCGTGGTACGACGAGCGCACCATCGGGCCGGAGGCCACGTGGCTGAAGCCCAGCTCGTAACCGTAGACTTCCAGCGCCTTGTAGTCGTCCGGGGTCCAGTACTTCAGCACCGGGTGGTGATGCGCGGTCGGCTGCAGGTACTGGCCGATGGTGATCATGTCCACGTTGTGCGCACGCAGGTCGCGCATGGTGGCCTTGATCTGTTCGAAGTCTTCGCCCAGGCCCAGCATGATGCCCGACTTGGTCGGCACGTCAGGGTGCTGCGCCTTGAAGTTCTTCAGCAGGTTCAGCGACCACTGGTAATCGGCACCCGGGCGCACGTTGCGGTACAGGTCCGGCACGGTTTCGATGTTGTGGTTGAACACGTCCGGCGGGTTCTGCGCGAGGATCTCCAGCGCGCGCTCCATGCGGCCCTTGCCGCGGAAATCCGGGGTCAGCACTTCGATGCGGGTGCCCGGCGACTTCTCGCGGATGGCGGTGATGCAGTCGACGAAGTGCTGGGCACCGCCGTCGCGCAGATCATCGCGGTCGACGCTGGTCACCACCACGTACTTCAGGCCCATGTCGGCCACGGTCTGGCCCAGGCTTGCCGGCTCGTTGGCATCGGGCGGCTTCGGCCGGCCGTGTGCCACGTCGCAGAACGAGCAGCGGCGGGTGCAGACCTCGCCGAGGATCATGAAGGTAGCGGTGCCGTGGCCGAAGCATTCGTGGATGTTCGGGCAGCTGGCTTCCTCGCACACGGTCACCAGACGGTTCTCGCGCAGCTTGGCTTTCAGGTTCTGCACGGCATTGCCCGAAGGAATGCGCACGCGGATCCAGGAGGGCTTGCGCAGCACCGGCACGTCGGCAAACTGCACCGGCGAGCGGTTGATCTTGTCCCCACCCATCTGCTTGACCCCGGCCTGCAGGGGCGCGGTGGACGGAAGCTCGGCCTGCACGATCTGCAGGGGAATGGTGCGGGCAGTGGTTTCAGTCATGGCGTTTCCGGGGGCGGTCAGGCGGCCGCAGAGAGATCAGGCAGTTCAGGCACGGGCTGCAGCAGCAGGCCGAACTGGCGGGCCAGGTGGTCCAGCAGCACCGGCTTGACGGCGTCCATCCCGGACGGACCGCCCAAGTCTAGCACCGTGGTCACCTGCAACCCCTCGTAACCACAGGGGTTGATGCGGTGGAAAGGGTCAAGGTCCATGGCCACGTTGAAAGCCAGGCCATGGAAGGTGCAACCACKGCGCACGCGGATGCCGAGCGCGGCGATCTTGGCGCCAGCGACATAGACGCCCGGGGCGCCGTCGAGCCGTTCCGCACCAATGTTCCACTCGGCCAGCGTGTCGATGATGGCCTGCTCGATGCGGCACACGTAGTCGCGCACGCCGATGCCCAGCCGCGGCAGGCGCAGCAGCGGATAGATCACGATCTGGCCGGGGCCGTGGTAGGTCACCTGGCCACCGCGATCGACGTGGACCACCGGGATCTCACCCGGCGCCAGCACGTGTTCGACCTTGCCGGCCTGGCCCAGGGTAAACACCGGATCGTGCTCGACCACCCACAGCTCGTCCAGCGTGTCGTCGTCGCGCTGGTCGGTGAAACGCTGCATGGCATGCCAGACCGGCTCGTAGGCCTGGCGCCCCAGATCGCGCACCACCGCCGGGCGCGGCGGGCGCGCCTCGGGGGCAGCCGCTTCGGCAGGACAGCTGACGGCTACACCGTCCACTTCACTTCCGGGTGGTCGCGCAGGGCCTGGTGGGCCACGTCGTACTGATCGCGGTTCTCGGCCCGGAAGACCAGGCGCACCGAGACGTACTTGCCGTTGGACGAATGCTTCCAGCTGATGCGCTCGTTCACCACGTCAACGCCAGCAGCCAGCAGCAGGCGGGGGAGTTCATGCTCCAGGCCGCGGTTGGCCGGGCCCATCGCGCTGAGCTCGAACTGACCGGGGAACTGGAAGCCGTGTTCGGGGTTGTCGGACTTGATTTCCATGCGCCCATTATCGGGCCGCAGGGCAACAAACCCAAGAGTATTCATGTAGACCGGCGGCACTGCGGGCGGGCCGCTGCGTTGCAGCTGAACATCCATTCAGGCTGGGACCCACCTCCCAGGGCCCCTGCCCCATCGCTGCGGCTTCACCTGCGGTAACCGATTGTATCGATCAGACAATGTTGTTTTCGGAACAGACAAGTGATCCCAGCGCGCTCGTTCCATCACAGCGCCGGGAGTACCGTGTCGTTGCATAAAACGACAGACAAAAGCCCCCTTCCCGATGATCATCCCATCCATGCGCTACCTCGCATCCTTTGGATTGTCCGGCCTGCTGGCCACCGCCCTCCCCCTTTCCGCCTACGCAGCCGAGCAATGCGGCCCGGACGCGATGCGCGAGCATCCGCCGCAGGTCAATTTCCGCGTCGACAACGACCTGTTCGGCGGTCGCCACCAGGACCAGGGCTACACCAACGGCGCCCAGCTGACCCTGGTCTCGCCCAACCTGGTCGACTACACCGATGACCCTTGCCTGCCGCGCTTGGCGCGCTGGGTGAACAGCCATCTGGAGGCACTGCACCCGGGCAGGTTCGAACAGCAGAACATGATCTTCAGCCTGGCCCAGGGCATTTTCACCCCCACCGACCCGACCCGCAGCGACCTGATCGAGGATGACCGGCCGTATGCCGGCGTGCTGCTGGTCAGCTTCGGCTTCAACGCCCGCAGCGGCGATCGTCTGCAGACCACCCAGCTGTCGCTGGGCGTGGTCGGCCCGTGGGCGCAGGGCAAGCAGGTGCAGGACGCCGTGCACAGCGTGCTGGGCGATGAGAAGTTCAAGGGCTGGGACAACCAGCTGCACAACGAACCGGTGTTCATGCTGACCCACGAACGCATGCGCCGCTGGCCGGGTGATGCCAGCATCAATGCCGACGGCTGGGGCTGGGATGCGATCAGCCACTACGGCGGTTCGATCGGCAACCTGGAAACCAAGGCGAACATGGGCGGCGAAGTGCGCTTCGGCTGGAAGCTGCCGGACGATTTCGGCAGCACCCCGCTGCGCCCGGCGGGCGAGAACACCGCGCCGACCCGGGGCGGCAAGCCGTCCGGCTGGTCGTGGCACCTGTTCGCCACCACCGATGCGGCGTGGGTGATCCGCGATATCACCCTGGACGGCAACACGTTCCGCAACAGCCACAGCGTGGACAAGCGCCACGTGGTCGCCCAGGGCGGTTATGGCATCGCGGTGATGCGCGGCCGCTGGAAGTTCGCGATGGCGCGCTACCACAGCACCCGCGAATTCGATGGCCAGCGCCAGTCGCCGGTGTTCGGCAGTTTCACCATCAGCCGCTCGCTGTAAGCGATCCGCTGATGGTCGTGGCGGCGGCTGGCTGCACGAGGTCATGTAGTGCCGGCCGCTGGCCGGCTGGCTGCACACGCGGCCGATGTCATGAGGAGCCGGCCAGCGGCCGGCACTACCACCTCCGGGCGGGGTCATGAATGCCGATACACCGAAACAGAAAAGGCCGGCATTCGCCGGCCTTTTCCGTTCACCGCAGCACGCTGCGGATCATTCCGATTCCCACCACATCCAGAAGCTGTCCCACAGGCGCTTGAAGAAGCCGGCCTGCTCGACGGCGGCCACCGCCACCAGCGGCGCTTCGGCCACCAGCTTGCCATCCAGGGTGACCTTCACGGTACCGATCTGCTGGCCCGCGGTGAACGGTGCCTCCAGGGTCTTGGGCACGTCGATGCTCGGCTTCAGGTCGTTGTAGCGACCGCGCGGCACGCTGACCAGCATCGGCTGGGCCACGCCCAGCTGCACCTTGTCGGTGGTGCCCTTCCAGACCTTGTGCTCGGCCACGGCCTTGCCCGGCTCGTACAGGCGGTGGGTTTCGAAGAAGCGGAAGCCCCAGTTCAACAGGGCAAGGCTGTCGTCGGCGCGCTGCTTTTCCGACGCGCCGCCCAGCACCACCGCGACCAGACGCTGGTCACCGCGCTGGGCCGAGCTCATCAGGCAGTAACCGGCTTCGGAGGTGTGGCCGGTCTTGATGCCGTCCACGCTGCCATCGCGCCACAACAGCAGGTTGCGGTTCGGCTGCTTGATGGTGCCGACCTGGAATTCCTTGATCTTGTTGTACGCGTAGGTTTCCGGGTAATCACGCACCATCGCGCGACCCAACAGGGCCAGGTCGTAGGCGCTGCTGTGGTGGCCCGGGGCGGTCAGGCCGTGGGCGTTCACGAAGTGCGAGTTCTTCATGCCGATCTTGGCGGCGTAGCTGTTCATCAGCGAAGCGAAGGCTTCTTCGCTGCCGGCCACGTGCTCGGCCAGGGCGATCGCGGCGTCATTGCCGGACTGGATTGCCATGCCCTTTTCCATGTCTTCCAGACGTGCAGTCTGGTTGACCGGGAAGCCGCTGTAGCTGCCATCGGTGCCGGCGCCACCTTCGCGCCAGGCGCGTTCGCTCATCATCACCTGGTCGTCCGGACGGACCTTGCCGTTCTTGACCTCGGCGGCGATCACGTAGGACGTCATCACCTTGGTGATGCTGGCCGGGGCCAGCTGTTCGTTGATGTTTTCGCCTGCCAGCACCTGGCCGGTGGCGTAGTCCATCAGCACCCAGGCCTTGGACACGCTGGGTGCGGGCGCCGGCGGCGTGGCCACGGTGGCGGGGGCAGCAGCGGCAGCGGCAGGCGTCGGGGTGGCCGGGGTCGGCAGCGGCGTCTGGGCGGAGGCCAGGCCCACCACCAGGGTGGCGGCCAGGGCAGTGGCGGCGGAACGGAAATTCATGGGACAGCAGGCTCCAGGGGACGGCCGGAAAATGAAGGATGGGACAAGGTGGCCATTGTAAGGCCGGGGTGGCAAGGGCCGGCAGCACCGGCCCGGGCGGAATCAGTCCTTGACGATCTGTGGCGAGCCAAAGCCCAGACCCGAGATGCGCCCGGCAAGTTCCGCCGCGCTGGCATGGTCGCTGGCGGGAACCCGCAGACGCCACAGGGTACGACCACCGGCAGCGATGTCGCTGATGGTGGCACCGACGATGCCGGCAGCGTTGAGCTGGCCCATCGCCCGGTTGGCGTTGTCGCGGTTGGAGAAGCTGGCGACCTGCAGCATCACTGCGCCCACCACCTTCTGCGACAGGCTGGGGCTGCTGGTCGAGGCCGGGCTGCGTGGCACGGCGGTAGCCACGACCGGCGCGGCGGGACGCGGCGCGGGCGCGCTGGGCGGCAGGCTGCTGACCGCCACCTCCGGCATCGTGCTGACGGCGGCCTGGGTGGTGGCCGGCTGGCCACGCGCTGGCGCTCCATCGGCAGGCAGGCGGTTGACCAGGCGATCGATGTCACTGTCGGCAACCGCACGAGCGGCGGGTGCAGGGCGCGCGCTGGCGACGGCAGCGGTGGCCGCCGCCGCTTCAGCAGCACGGCGCTCACGGCGCGACGGCTTCTGCGCCATCAGGTTGGTTTCACCCGGCTGCACCGCGCGCACTTCCACGTTGCCGGTACCGCGCTGGGTGATGCCCAGGCGCACGGCGGCGGCATAGCTGAGATCGACCACGCGGCCATCGTGGAACGGACCACGATCATTGACGCGCACGATCACCGATTCGCCGTTGTCCAGGTTGGTCACGCGGGCGAAGCTGGGCAGCGGCAAGGTCTTGTGCGCGGCGGTGAACTGGTACATGTCGTAGACCTCGCGGTTGGAGGTCAGGCGGCCGTGGAACTTGGCGCCGTAATACGAAGCGGTGCCACGTTCAACGTAGTTGCGGGTGTCGTCGAGCACCTTGTACTGCTTGCCCAGCACCACGTAGGGCGATTTGTTGCCGATCGCCGAGCGGTCTTCATTGGTGACCAGCGGCTCGGGAATGCAGGCTACGTTGGGCACGTAACTGGGCGTGGTGTCTTTCACGCCGGGCTTGTACAGGCCGCCAGCGGTGTAGTTGCCACGGGTGGACAGGTCCTCGGTGGCGGCCGCGTACGGCGAACCCTCCGGACAATGCGCCGGACGCCCGCCCTTGCCCTGCACCACCGTGCCGGACGGCTTGCCACCGTGGCCGGCGGTCGCCGGCTTCTTCGGCGCGCTGCTGCAGGCGGCCAGCGCGAGGACGATCAATCCAGGGACCAGCCATCTGATGTTCATGCCGGGGGCAGCTCCTGTCCGGCAATGGCCTGCGACAACTGGAACACGGCCATCGCGTACATTTTCGAGAGGTTGTAACGGGTGATCGCGTAGTAGTTCTGGAAGCCCAGCCAGTACTGCTTGCCGGTGCTGCCTTCAAGCGTGATGGGGGTGGCGGTGGCRCCCGGCTGCACCGGTGCGCTCGGCTGGTAGCCGCGCTGGGCCAGATCGGACAGCGACCAGGTGGGCGTCCACTCGGTCGGGTTGAACTCTTCGCGGCCGGCGGCGAGCGTGGCCGGCACGGCGACCTGGCCGCCGCGCACCCAACCGCCCTTCTTCACGAAGTAGTTGGCGATGGAGGAGAACACGTCGTCGTAGCTGGTGAACAGGTCACGGCGGCCATCGCCGTTGCCGTCCACCGCGTAATCCAGATAGCTGGAGGGCATGAACTGGCCCATGCCCATCGCGCCGGCATAGCTGCCCTTGAGCGTGGTGATGTCCAGCTTTTCCTCGCGACCGAGCTCGAACAGCTTGGCCAGTTCATCGCGGAAGAACAGCTCGCGGCGCACTTCGCGTTCCAGCTTGGCCGGGTCACCACTGCGCGGGTAATAGAAGGCCAGCGTATACAGCGCATCGAGCACGCGATGGCTGCCGGCATTCTTTCCGTAGCTGGTTTCCACGCCGATGATCGCCACGATCACTTCAGCCGGTACACCGGTGCGCTGCTGCACACGGTCCAGTTCAGCGCGATGCTGGGCAAGAAACGCCTTGCCGCCATCGATACGCGCCTTGCTGATGAACATCGGCCGGTATTCGTTCCACGGCTTGACCCGCTCGGCCGGCCGCGACATGGCGGCGATGATCGGCTGGCGCACCTGCGCCTGGTCGAGCACGTTGCGGATCTCGTCAGGCTTCAGGCCGTAACGCTTGGCGGTGTCGGCAATGAATCTGGCGCGCGCGGTTTCGAACGGCACCGGGGTGAGATCGACCGGCGCAGCCGTAGCGGCTGCCGCTTCCGGCGCGGCTTCGGCCGGGCCCTGAGGCTTGGCCGCCGGGTGGCGCGGCGTACTGCTGGCCTGGGGCGAAGTCGGTGGGGACGTCGGCTGGGTCGCGCAGGCGACCAGGCCGAGGGTGAGCATGCAGGCCAGAGAACGTCGAATCATCACCGCAGGTTAGCAGGTCATGGATGAATTAAAACCCCTAACACCATGAATCACAACGATTTGCTCGCGTTCAGCGCGAAATGTGAAGGCGTTGTGATTGACCTGCCCCATTCAGGCAGAGGTTGCCGGTTGCGTCCCCATCCCCGCAGACGCAACCGGCCGCCGGACCCGGTCGGTACCTGCGCGGCTGCCGCTCCCCAGTGGCAGTGCTCCGCGCTCCTTGTACCTGTTGGATCAGTACTGCTTTCCCATCCGACGCCCCTCGCGCTGCATCAAAGACGGCGCGCCATGCCGAACGGGCCGCCATTGTGCAGGCCGATTGCGACAAGTCCATTGATCAGGATCAACGCGGCGTCAAAATGTGAATTGGCGCCCACTTTTAATGGAACTTCGTCAGCGGCCATGCTGCTGTGCGGTGGAGTGGGAACGATTACAGAAATGCGCGTGCGCAGATTCATGCGCGCATCGGCGGCGAAGGTCGGCGAACGGCGCAGCCCCTCGTGGGTGAGCGCAGAGCGATTCATGAGGGTTGGCCGGGTTCCTGGGGCGTCCACCCACGAAAAAGAAGAAGGAAGAGCAACAGCGGGTCGCTTCGCTCTGAGCTGAGCGTGGGCTCGGCTCCACAGGAAGTGTGGGCAACCGGCCATGCTGCTTTTGCTTTTGATCTTTTTTTCTTCTTGCGTGGGTGGGCGCTGCAGGAACCTGTCAGCGGC
>NZ_JBFRFE010000133.1:0-8132 GCF_052114665.1 Stenotrophomonas sp. 2YAF22
CCTGCAACAGCGCCTGCAGACCCTGCAGCCGCTGCTGGTAGCGCTCACCGGCCGCAGCGACCTTCGCCCGTTGCTGCGCTGACTCCAATACCGCACTGACCGCATCCTGCAACAGATGGCTCACCCAGCCGGTGCCCGCCGCCAAGCGCAGGCGCAGGCGCGCCGCGGTCTGCCCATCGCAGGCCAACCAGGCCACGCGCAGGTCCGGGCCCAATGCCTTGGACAACGAACGCAGCAACGCCCAACGCCGACCATCCATCGGCAACACCGAGTGATAGGCCTGCTGCGAGAGCAGCGCGTAGTGATCGTCGATCAGCACCGCCACCTGCGGATAACCGACCAGCAACTGGCGCAGCGCACGTGCGCGCTTCGCATCCAGGCTGGCACCGGTGGGATTGTGCGCGCGCGGGGTCAGCAGCACCGCACGTGCGCCTGCATCCAACGCCTGCCGCAGCGATTCCACCTGCATGCCGTGCGCATCCACCGCCACCGGCAACGGCGCGTGCCCGGCCGCACCGAGTACATTGAGGCTGCCCAGGAAACAGGGATCCTCCACTGCGATGCGGTCCCCCGGCAGCAGCCACGCCGACAGCAGGCGCTCGATGCCATCGACCGCGCCATGGGTCAGTTCCAGCGCATAGTCCAGCGGGCAATCGGCATCCAGCGAGGCCCGTGCCAGACGTTGCATGCGTGGATCGACCGTCTCCACCCCATACAGGCGCGAGGCCGTTGCAGCCACGCGCAGGCTGGGCAGGCAGCGTGGATCCGGATTGCCGCCGGCCAGATCATGCAGGGCCAGCCCCGGTGCACTGCCCTCGCGTGCCATCGTCGCCGGCAGGCCGCGCACCACGGTGCCGCGACGTCCCGCCGTACTGGCCAAGCCTGCCGCATCCAGCCGCTTGTAGGCGGCGGCCACGGTATTGCGGTTGACCCCCAGCTGATCGGCCAGATCCCGCACCGGTGGCAGCACGCTGCCCGCCGCCAGATGGCCACTACCGATGCCCTCGCGGATGCTGTCGAAGATCGCTTCGGCGCTGTTCCCGGTGATTTTCATTTTGTCCTATGCCAAACTATCTATTGTCCTGTGCCAGTGTATCCCACCCTGGCCACCCCGCACCGGAGGTGCCCCATGTCCCTCGCCGCCGCCGACTGGCCCGTCGCCCAGTCCGTCGAACAGATCGCCGCCAATCTCGCCACCGTGCACCAGCGCATCGCCAGCGCCTGTGCCCACGCCGGTCGTGATCCGGCCAGCGTGCGCCTGCTACCGGTCAGCAAGACCGTCGATGAAGCACGCATCCGCATGGCCGTAGCCGCCGGTTGCCACCAGCTGGGGGAAAACAAGGTGCAGGAGGCGCAGCGCAAGGCCGAGGCCATGGCTGACCTTGGCGTGCACTGGTCGGTCATTGGCCACCTGCAGACCAACAAGGCCCGGTACGTCGCACGCTTCGCCAGCGAGTTCCAGGCGCTGGACAGCCTGCGCGTGGCCGAGGCGCTGCAGCAGCGGCTGCTGCTGGAGGACCGTACGCTGGATGTGTTCGTACAGGTCAACACATCGGCCGAGCCCAGCAAATACGGCTTGGAGCCGGCGGCGGTGGCCGACTTCGTGCAGCAGCTGCCCGCCTTCGACCGCCTGCGCGTGCGTGGCCTGATGACCCTCGCCATCTTCACTCCCGAGGTGGAACGCGTACGCGCCTGCTTCGTGCGCCTGCGCGAGCTGCGCGACCAGCTTCAGCAGACGGCGCCGGCAGGCCTGGACCTGTCGCAGCTGTCGATGGGCATGTCCGGTGATTTTGAAGTCGCCATCGAGGAAGGTGCCACCGTCGTCCGCGTTGGCCAGGCGATCTTCGGTGCACGCTCCACGCCCGACAGCTTCTACTGGCCTACCCCGGGAGCACCGGCATGAAGCGCGCCGTTGCCCTGCAGCACGTGGCCTTTGAAGATCTTGGCACCCTGCAGCCGCTGCTGCTCGCGCAAGGATGGCAGGTAAAGGTCCTGCAGGCAGGCGTGGATGCACTCGACGCCGCCGAAGATGCCGATCTGCTGGTGGTGCTGGGTGGTCCGATCAGCGTCAACGATGGAGCTGCCTATCCGTTCCTCGCCGACAGCATCGCGTTGCTGCAGCGTCGGCTRCAGCAGCAGCGACCGACGCTCGGCATCTGTCTCGGCGCCCAGTTGATGGCGCGCGCCCTGCACGCTGGCGTCGCCCCCACCGGTGGCAAGGAAATTGGGTTCGCACCGCTGCTGCTCACCGATGAGGGCCAGCGCTCGCCATTGCAGGCGTTGCAAGGCATCCCGGTGCTGCACTGGCATGGCGAAGCCTTCGAACTGCCGGTGGGCGCGCGGCGCCTCGCCAGCACGCCCGCCTGTCGCCACCAGGCCTTCGACATCGGCCACCACGCCCTCGCCCTGCAGTGTCATCCCGAACTGGACGCTCGCCAGTTCGATCGCTGGCTGATCGGCCACGCGCTGGAACTGGCCGAGGCCGGCATCGATCCCGTCGACCTGCGCACGCAGGCCCGTCGCTATGGCGGGCCTCTCGCCGCCGCGGCGACCGCGATGTTCCACCAGTGGCTGCACGACCTGCCGGAGACCCGCCCATGCATTACCGCCTGACCATCCAGCACAACGGCATCCATTGCGGCCATTTCGACTGCGACGGCCCCAACGCGCTGCAACACATCGATGCCATCGCCGCACGCCTGCCCGCTGCCGAAGGCTTCACCCTGCAACGGCAGAAGGGCATCGGCGAAGAGCGCATCCTCTCCAGCACCGCCGATGGCCTGCGCGTGCTGGCCGCGCAGATCCAATACCGCGATCTCTGATCCCCAGGTGATGCGGCATTGACTCAACGCATGCTGCGCAACGTCCTGTAGAGTCGTTCCCGCTCGATGCCGCAGGAACGCCCCCATGCCAGACCACCTCCCGCCAACCTCCAGACTGTCCCTGTCACGCGGCACCATCGACGGCCTGCGCATTGCCCCGCGCTGGCCCGCGTCACAGGTCATCCTCGAGGCCGAGGTCCTGCAGTGCCTGCTTGATGCGCAGGCACTGCTGCCATCCACGCTGCGCCTGCTGGTCACCCGCGGCTTCGAATGCAGCCAGGGAAAGCTGGGAGGCTTCCGGCGTCTGGTACGGCGCCTCGGCATCGCCGTGTTCCGCTGCTGCTATCGGCATCGCCACGATGAGATCGACGCCATTTTCGGCGCCAACGGCCATGATCTGGACGGTCGCCATGTGGATGTCTCACTGGTCCTGCACGGCCGGCGCGTACGCCTGCTTCCGCTGGGCGTGTTCACTCCACTGCGCTGGCAGCAGCACCGCGTCAGCCGTCATGCAGACGCCGTTGCAGCGGCCAAGGATGCACTGCAGCGGTGCGGCTTCGATCTGCACCCCAACGCCACGGAAAGCCGGCAGATCCACTGCGACCATCGCGGCACCACGCTGGCGGAACCGTCGCGTTGATCGACGTTCCCCGCGCGTTGCAGGCAACCTGCACCGACCTCCAGCAACGGCTGGGCCGGATCGATAATCTGTCGGGCAATGGTGAACGCAGCCTCATCCTCGGGGGAGAGCTGCTGTGGTTCCCCTATCGCATCTACGCCGACGCCACGGACCTGTTCCGGCTCGCATCCCATCTGCAGGGCGATGCGCGCGCCCTCTGCCTCTGCCTGCTTTCGCGTCACTGTGACGGACATGTACGGCAATGCCTACTACCGCGCCCGCTACCCCAGCCTGCGCATGTTCCCCGCGCATCGCCTGCTGCTGCAGATGGAACGCGCCGCGCGCTCACCATAGCCCGCTCTACGCGTGCCAGCGCAGGCTCACGTGGCACTACCGCAGGACGGGCGCACACAAGAAAAGATGCAAATGATTCTTCTTTACTATAAAGTGACGCCGCTGCCCTTGCCGCCGCGGGCTGTTCCCTTCCCCAGCCTTCGCCCGCCCCGTGCCCATACCTGTCGAATCGACGGATGCCGCGCAGCTGTGCGCAGCCCACTACCGGCCGCTGCACGCCCACGTCCGTCGCAAACTCATCCAACACAGCTTTGCCTCAGGTGCTGATGCGGTCACTGGCCCTCTGCTCGCTGCCGACGTCGCCGAACCGTCCGGGGTAGTCAGCGATGAGTGAGCGTCGGCAGCACTGGCAAGCGGTGACGATCAGCATCGGGCTGCACCTGCTGCCGTTGCTGCTGTTCGTCCATTGGGTGTCCACCCCGCCGCTGCTGCCGCCGCCGGAACAGGACGTGCGCATCAGCCTGCACCTGCTGGCACCGGCCACGCCACCGCAGCCGGTGGAAGAACTGCAGTCCGAGCGCCCCAGCCAAGCGCAGCAATCACGGGCGGCCGAAACGCGGAAAGCCCCCCCGCCACCGCGCGCCACGGCGGCACCCGAAGGCAACCTCGCCGCCAGCCAGAAGAATGGCGACGGCCACCAGCCCTTGCCTGTGGCCCCGCCTGCGGCCGCGACCGATGCCCGTTCCGCACCGGCATCGATCACGGCCGCACCGCCCACCCCGGACGCACCACCGGCGGACTTCCAGGCCGGCGCCGCCAGCGACCAGTGGGAAGCCCGCCTGATGGCGCGGCTGGAGCGTTACCGCTACTACCCCGCCGTAGCGAGGTCGCGGCGCCAGCAGGGCACCGCATGGGTCAGGGCCAGCATCGACCGCGACGGCCAACTGCGGGCATTGCGCCTGGAACAGTCCAGTGGACAGCCGATGCTGGATGAAAGCGCGCTGCAGACATTCCGCCGCGCGCAGCCTCTGCCCCGGATTCCAGAAGAACTGCCAGCTCCGCAGGAACTGGTGGTGCCGGTGGAGTACTACCTGCGCTAAGCGCTGTAGGCCTCTGCCTCGATCTCGAACAGCATTCCGTCCAACGCCAGCCGCGGCACCGGAATCAACGTGCAGGTCGGCGCTGCGCGATTAGCCCAACGTCGCCGCACCTGGCGGGCGATGATGCCCAGGCGATCCTCGTCGTGGTCGACCACCAGGATCCGCAGTCGTGCAACATCGGCCAGATCCGCATGCGCCGACCGCAGCGCGGTCTGCAGATTGTCCAGTGCCTGCGACACCTGCTCCTCGAAGCTCGGCGACAGGCTTCCCTGGTCGTCCTCGCCTCCCTGTCCGGCGATATGGATCACACGCGCTGGCAGTCGCACCACCGCCACGTGCGAATATCCGTTGGCACTGGGATCGTGCAGGCCAGGCGGATCGAACAGATCCAGCAGGCCATGGCTGAAGTCCGGGGTGGTCAGCAGGTTCATACCGCATGCCTCGTGGGGAATGCGACGCAGTCTGCGACCTCAACTGCTGTTGAGGTCAAACCGCCTGCATGCAACAAAGCGGTCCACCACACGCAACGATCGGCAGGAACAACATCAGGTCCACGCCGGGTCCGCGGTGAAATCGATCGTCAGCCAGAACGTGCTGCTTCGCGCGTCCAACCGCACTGCAATCTCATCGCGCATCGCGTCCACCTCACCCACCGTGCCCAGCGGCGTCGACGGYGACGTCAGGATGTGGATCTCGATGAAGCGCATCCGCCCCATCTTCGCCACATGGCTGGTGAAGCCGGCATAGTCATGCTCGGCCGCGAACGCCTGCATCACCTGCTGCACGCGTTCGTCCAGATCATCGGGTGCCACCTGCAGCACTTCTCGCATGGCCTTCCACGCACTGCGCGCCGGCACCGGCAGCACCGCCAGGCTGATCAGCGCCAGTACGATCGAGTCCAGATAGGGCACCCAGTGGTGCCACTTACCGCCATGCAGCACCAGCGCCAACACGAAGGCCAGCACCACCGCCAGGCTCATCAATCCGCCCAGCATCCAGCCACGTACATCCAGCCACAGCAATGCCGACTGCAGCCTGCGGGCCCGCTGGGCCACGAACGCGGCCATGCCCAGGTTGCTGGCACTCAGCAGCGCCGCCCACCACAGCGCCGGCCCGAACTTCACTTCGTGCCCGCCGGTGGTCAATCCAATCACCGCGTTGGCCAGTGCGTAGACGCAGGCCAACGACAGGATCACTCCGCCCAGCGCCTCGACCATCGGCTCCAGGTGCCAATAACCGTACTGGAAGCGCGGGCTATGCTCCCGCGCCACCAGCCGCAGCACTGACAACGACACCAGGGTCAGGGCTACGTCGACCAGGCTGTAGATGCCGTCGAACAGGATGGCCTGCGATCCCACCAGCAGACCACCGATGAAGCCGACCGCGCTGACCGCCACGGTGACCCCGATCGAGAACTTCAGGATGCGTTGCTCGCGCGCGGTATCCATCGTTCGCCGAAGGGCCGACCGTACCGGCTCAGGCCTTCAGCACCTCCACCTTGTAGGACGGCACGTCGCCATCGCGCTCGATGATAAGGCCATGCACATCCGACTCGAAGCCCGGGAAGCGCGCATTCTGCTCGCGGGCAATGCGCAGCGACTGGATGATCGGTTCGTCGCGGTCGCCGAAGCGCTCGCCCGGCATGATTGTCGGGATGCCCGGCGGATACGGCACCAGCATCGTTGCAGCGATGCGGCCGCTGATCTGCTCGATGTCGACCCGCTCGATCTCGCCCTTCACCAGGTGGTTGTAGGCATCGGCCGGGGTCATGACCGGTGTCGGCAGGTCCACGTACATCTCACGCATCACCTTGGCCACCGCGAACTCCTGGTTGAACGCATGCAGTGCGTCGCACAGGTCACGCAGGCCCCAGCCGGCATAAGCATGGGGATAGTCGGCAGCCAGCGACGGCAGCGCCTGGGTCAGCGGCGCGTTGCGGTCGTACAGCTCCTTGAACGCCATCAGTTCGGTAACCAGCGTGCTCCACTTGCCCTTGGTGATGCCCATCGAGAACAGGAACAGCACCGAGTACAGGTTGGTCTTCTCCACGGTGATGCCGCGGCCCCACAGGAACTTGCTCAGCACCGCAGCCGGGATGCCCAGCTTGCCCATGCTGCCGTCCATCGACAGCCCCGGTGTCAACAGGGTCACCTTGATCGGATCGATCAGCACATAGTCATCGACCAGGTTCTCGAACCCGTGCCAATGCGCATCGGGCTGCAGGTACCACTCCTCGCGCTTGGCGACCAGCGGCGCCGGTGTATCGCCCTTGTCCAGGCTGCGCTCGACCTTTGTCGGTTGCCACACGCTGAACCACCAGTCATCGCGGCCCAGATCGTCGCGTACATGCAGCATCGCCCGGCGGAAGGCGATCGCCTCGTCATGCATTTCCTGCACCAGCGAACGCCCCGCATCCCCTTCCATCATCTTCGAGGCAACATCACACGCCGCGATCACGCCGTAATGCGGGCTGGTCGAGGTATGCATCATGAACGATTCGTTGAAGCGTTCGGCATCCAGGTCGCGGCTGGCCGAATTGCGCACGTGGATCATCGAGGCCTGCGAGAACGCGGCCAACAGCTTGTGCGTGGAATGAGTGGTGAAGATGATCGCGTCCTGCTCGCGCGGCTTGCCCTTGGCCATGCCGTAGTGGTTCTCGTAGAACGGATGGAACGCGGCATAGGCATACCAGGCCTCATCGAAATGCAGGAAGTCGACCGCGCTGCCGATCTCCTCGGCGATTTTCTCGGCGTTGTAGCACAGGCCGTCGTAGGTCGAGTTGGTCACCACCGCGATACGCGGCTTGGAACCGGCCTGGTAGGCCTGGCTGGCCAGCGGATTGGCCGCGATGCTCTGCTGCAGGGCTTCCGGGGTGAACTGGTCCAGGCTGATCGGGCCGATGATGCCGTGCGCATTGCGGCTGGGCGTGAAATACACCGGTACCGCGCCGGTCATGATCAGCGAATGCAGCAGCGACTTGTGGCAGTTGCGGTCGACGAACACCACGTCGCCGCGGGCCACGGTGCCGTGCCACACGATCTTGTTGGCCGTCGACGTACCGTTGGTGACGAAGAAGGTGTGGTCGGCGCCGAAGTTGCGCGCGGCCTCGTCCTCGGCCTCCTTGATCGGGCCGGTGTGGTCCAGCAGCGAGCCCAGCTCCGGCACCGAAATCGATAGATCGCTGCGCAGCGTGTTCTCGCCATAGAACTGGTGGAAGGCGCGCCCGACCGGTGACTTGGTGAAAGCCACGCCACCGGCATGGCCAGGCGTATGCCAAGAATAATTCGACTCGGCCGC
>NZ_JBFRFE010000134.1:0-8130 GCF_052114665.1 Stenotrophomonas sp. 2YAF22
CTGTTGAGGTCGGCATCGGACAGGTTGTGGAAGGGCAGGCCGAGGTCCGGGGTGTTGACCGGAGCGGCCAGGCCCAGCGGGTCCAGGCGGGCGTCCAGATGACCACGCGAACGGTAGGCGGTGATCAGGCGACCGACATTGCGCTCGCGCTCATCGCCTGCACCGGTGCCGGTGCCTGCTTTCAGCGCATCCTTGGCCGCGTCCGCGATGTGGGAAATGACGGCCGAGTGCGGAATGTCGCCTGCTTCGCGGCCCTTGAAGCCGTCAAAGTAGGTTTTCCATTTGGGATCGACACTATCCGGGGAGACCAGGTACTGCTCGTACAGGTCCTCGACATAGGAGGCGTTGCCGCCGGCGAGTTGCGAAGATTGCGCAAACTGCTTCAGTTGATTGTCCACGATGGAGGGTGCTGATTCGCTTTGTGGGGTATGGCTTCAGAAGGACCCGGCACGAAGATGAATAGCCATGCACGGGCGCGTTCAAACGGCCAAATTGTACCCCCATCCGGACACGAAGGGGCAGCGACGAGGGCATCGGGCGTCCCCCGGTCTCGGTCCCAGACAGGTTGAGCGCACCGGTCGCGGTCAGATGCCGAGTGCGCGCAATTCGCTGCATTCGCGCGAACGGTCCCAGACACGCTGCAATTGCTGCTCGAACGGCTGCGAACGTGCCGGCAGCGCGATTGCCGATTCGCCGTCGAGGCGATGGCCGATGAGACGAAAGTAGAAGTCGCCTGCATCGTTGAGCAGGCAGGCCGAGGCCAGGGCGCGATCGATGGGGTCTGCGACCTCGCGGAACTGGATCACACTGGGCAGGCGCTGGAACAGCGCCAGCAGCGGCGCACCGGCGCTGGCGATGGCTGCGGCGTCATGCACGATCACCCGCAGCTGCTTGTCGTGGCGGGCGGTGACGAAGCGGCGCAGGGCTGCCTGTACCGGTGGCGCGTCCAGCAGGCCGGGGTCCAGCTGCCGGCTGTGCAGCCACAAGCGACGGCGGGCGCGGTGGATGATCGCCGTGGTGATCGCCACCGCTTCAGCGCGGCTGTCGATGGCGGAAACGGCCTGCAGCCGGCGCCGCATCTGCTGGTGGCCAATGCCGGCCTCTTCGAATTCGGGGCCTTCCTGAAGGAAGCCCTGGCGGGCGTAGAAGTCGCGTGCCGGCAGCTGCGCATGCAGGTGCAGCTCGGCCAGGCCGAGCTGGCGCCCGGCCTGCACCAGTGCCTCAAGCAGGGCCTCGCCAATGCCGTGGCCGCGATACGCCGCCAGCACCGCCATGCGGCCGATGCGGCCATCCGGCGCCAGCCGCCCGGTGCCGACCGGATGCCCGTCGGCATCCAGCGCCAGCACGTGGGCACAGACCGGGTCCAGGGCATCGCGCTCCAGGGCGGCGTCGATGCCCTGTTCCTGCACGAACACCCGCTGGCGCACGTCGTGGATGGCGACGTGGGCCTCGGCGTGACTGACCTGCTGGACCCGCAGCGGGCTCATGGCTCAGCCGCGGCCGGCGTCGCTGTCGTCTTCGTCGTGGTCATCGAAGTTGACGATCACTTCAATACCGTCGTCGTGCACGGTCACCAGATGGACGTCATCGGACATCGAGTCAGCCTCGATCACCTCGACCTGCTCGTGGCCCTCGATCACTTCACCCAGCACCTCTTCCTCCTCGTCGGCGTACACCTCGTTCGGATCGATCAGCTGGAACACGCCGCCGACCAGCAACTGCTGGACCACCGCACGGCCCTTGTCGGACAGACTGCGGTAGGCGGCGGCGTCGAGCTGCTCGGCACCTGCCAGGCGCTGCGCGTCCTTCACCGGCAGGGCGAAATCCTGGCCGCTGACATACAGGCTGGCACCGCGCTTGGCCCGGCGCCAAGCCAGGCGCGCCCACGGGTGTCGCTGCAGCAGCAGACCCGACTGCAGGGCCTCCAGCACTTCTTCCTGCGGCGGCGCGGCCTGGTGGGCCATCACCTCGCCGGCGGCGCGGTAGGTGGTGATGAAGCGGCCGAACCAGTCACCCAGCTTGTCCGGATCGTTCATGCGGATGGCGTTGAGCGCGGTGATCACCCGCGCCATCGCCACGGTGTCGATCTCGTTCGGGTCGGCCGGTGCCTTCAGGTCGGCGTCCTGGTAGCGGATGTTCTCGTCGGCGTCGGCGATCAACGTGTCCAGATAGTCACTGATCAGCTCGGCCGAAGACGGTGCACGCATGCCGAACGAGAACGTCAGGCACGGGTCTTCGGCAACGCCGTGATGCGGCACGTTCGGCGGCAGGTACAGCATGTCGCCCGGCGCCAGCACCCAGTCGTGGGTCGGCTTGAATACTTCCAGCAGCTTCAGTTCCACGTCGGGGCGGAAGCCCAGCGGCGGGCGCTTGCCCTTGATCGATTCACTGGCATCGATCTGCCAGCGGCGGTGGCCGTGGGCCTGCAGCAGGAACACGTCGTACTGGTCGACATGGGCACCGACCGAGCCACCGGTAGCGGCGAAGCTGATCATCACATCGTCCATGCGCCAGCGCGGCAGGAAGCTGAAGTGTTCGATCAGGGCGCGCACGTCCTTGTCCCATTTGTCCACGTCCTGCACCAGCAGGGTCCAGTCGTGGTCGGGCAGGGCGGGGAAGATGTCTTCCTGGAACGGGCCGCTGCGCACGCGCCAGCTGTCCTGGGCCTTGTCGTGCTCGATCAGGCGGGCCAGCACGCCCTCTTCGCAGGCCAGGCCGGCCAGGTCTTCCGGCTGCACCGGGGTCTGGAAATCCGGGAAGGCATTGCGGATCAGCAGCGGGCGTTTCTGCCAGAAGTCACGCAGGAAGGTGGCCGGTGCCATGCCCAGCGGCTGGCCGCGGCGGGCGGTGACTTCGATCAGGGGGGAGGAGGACTTGCGGGCGGCCATGGGGGAGTTCCTTGCAGCGGAAAGCGGGAGGGGCGGCGTGGCGGGCCGCCAAGGGCTCCATTGTCCGACGTTCGATGGGATTGCGCACGTGTGCTGGTTTGTCGCGGGGTGTCCGGCCAACGGCGGAGCCCCTCGTGGCGGGTCTGGGTTGGTCGCTGAAAGCAAAAGCCGCGCTTGGCCGGGCGGGTGGGCTGCGCGGGGGACGCTGCAAGTACGTCCCTGTAAGCTTGGCCGCCGCATCCATGCGGCGGACACCCCCGCGCAGCCCACCCGCCCGGCCCCTGACAATTTCCTGCGCGGCCCGCCACGGAATGGAAGAGGAAAATCAAAGGCAAAAGCGGGTCGCGCGCTGCGCTTGCTCGTGTAGAGCCGAGCCCACGCTCGGCTGCTTTTGCCATTGCGAAAAGCAGCCCGGCGTAGGCTTAGGGCTACAGGATCAGACACAGGTCGCAGAAACTACCTGGAAGTATCAAGACCCGGAGGAGATCTGTAGTTGTCGATCTGAAGATCGCCGTGTGATTTCAACTGAATGATCTGACAAGCGCCCGGGTTCCATACGATGAATACTCGTATAAGGAGAAGTCCTGTGTCTGGCACAGGATCCCTAAATGCTCAATGGCCTCGACCTTCTTCAGATTCTCGATGGTGTTCTCCCCACCCATTGAAAGCAGTGGCTGGAATCCATAGCATTCACCGATCTCTAAGGGCCCAAGCTTCTTCCGTGCTCTGGAGAATAGCCGTCTGTCATCTTTGTCGTAAGCATCGATATCCTCTGCGTCGAGCATAAATGGGATCTCGATGGCATGTTCAAGATGCATTCCGGCATCTGTATCTCGTGCAGAGGTCTCACACATCACTGAGCCATGCATAAGTTCTATCTCTCCGATGCCGAAGACTTCGTGATAGAAGAAAATATTGCCGAACGCACTATGGCAAAACGCATGGCAATTCGTACTGTTGAATTGCTCGTCGTGGTCGAACACTGCATCCAGAATGCCTTCGAAACTCCTGGGGTGGCATGTCTGGAGCTGGCCTTGCAGTGTGAAGAAAAAGCCCAGCTTAGCGAAGAGTTCGCGGAGTTGATCAGGAAGGGATGTTGGAAGTGAATTCCACTCGTCGCGGGTGAGCGAGCGACACAGCTTTGGGTGTCCATGCTCGTTGACGATGTAGTCAATTAGTTTACTCATTTCTGATCTGCAGTTTGGCCTTCGAATCTGCGGCGCGAATACGTCATCTGCCGGACTTGTTGATGGTCGAACGTATCAGGCAATACCGACGTTGGCCCGTTTTCAGAAACGGTCCCYCCGGCCTGCCTTGTCCCGGTGTGCGGCATGAAATGAGGATGGGAGCCAGAAACGACAAAAGGGACGCGGTGAAGCCGCGTCCCTCTTTCAAATTCCGTCCCGACAACCCAACGCTCTTCGATCCGTCACCGGACAACTGTCAGAGGTGGGGCGGGATGGGGTCGCGGGGGTGTCAGCCRCATGGATGCGGCTGCCAAGCCTCCASGGACGGATTCACGGCGTCCCCCGCGAACCCAACCCGCCCCGCCAAGCGCGACATAACCCAGAGCCGCCTTTGACGTTGCTGTTGCCGTTGCTGTTGCCTGCCGCAGGCAGCGCCCGCGGCCGCCGCCGCAAGGAAAACCCTTAAATCTTCTTCGCCAGCGACTCGGCCAGGCCGGTGTAGCTGCCCGGGGTCATCTCCAGCAGACGCTGCTTGGCATCGGCCGGCAGCTCCAGACCGTGCACGAAGGTGCGCATCGACTCGGCCGTGATGCCCTGGCCACGGGTGAGCGCCTTCAGCTGCTCGTACGGGTTCGGCAGCCCATGGCGGCGCATCACCGTCTGCACGGCCTCGGCCAGCACTTCCCACGCCGCATCCAGATCGGCGTCCAGGCGCTGTGGGTTCACTTCCAGCTTGCCCAGGCCCTTGGCCAGCGAATCCAGCGCCACCTGGCTGTGACCGAACGCGGTGCCCAGCGCGCGCAGCACGGTGGAATCGGTCAGGTCACGCTGCCAGCGGCTGATCGGCAGCTTCGCGCTGAAATGCTCGAACAGCGCGTTGGCGATGCCGAAGTTGCCTTCGGCGTTCTCGAAATCGATCGGGTTGACCTTGTGCGGCATCGTCGACGAACCGACTTCGCCTTCCTTCAGGCGCTGCTTGAAATAGCCCAGCGAGACGTAGCCCCAGATGTCGCGGGCCAGGTCGATCAGGATGATGTTGGCGCGGCGGGCGGCATCACCGATCTCGGCGATGTTGTCGTGCGGTTCGATCTGGGTGGTGTACGGGTTGAACACCAGGCCCAGCCCGGTCACGAAGCGCTCGGCGAAGGCCGGCCAGTCCACGTCCGGGTAGCTGGCGACGTGGGCATTGTAGTTGCCGACCGCGCCGTTGATCTTGCCGGTCAGTTCGACCGCGGCGATTTGCCGGCGCTGGCGCTCCAGGCGGGCGACCACATTGGCCAGCTCCTTGCCCAGGGTGGTCGGCGAGGCGGTCTGGCCGTGGGTGCGCGACAGCATCGGCTGGCCGGCCTGGGCGTGGGCCAGGGTGCGCAGTGCGTCGGCGACGCCGTCCAGGGTCGGCAGCACCACTTCGCGACGGGCTTGTTCCAGCATCAGGCCGTAGCTGAGGTTGTTGATGTCTTCGCTGGTGCAGGCGAAATGCACGAACTCCAGCGCCGGTGCCAGCTCGGCATCGTCCTTCAGCTGTTCCTTGATGAAGTACTCCACCGCCTTGACGTCATGGTTGGTGGTGCGCTCGATTTCCTTCACGCGCGCGGCCTGGGCCGGGCTGAAGCCGCTGGCCAGCGCACGCAGGCGGACGATGGCGGCGTCGGAGAACGCGGCCAGCTCTACGATGCCCGGCTCGGCGGCCAGGGCCAGCAGCCACTCCACTTCGACCGTGACACGGGCCTTGATCAGGCCGTACTCGGAGAAGATCGGGCGCAGGGCGTCGACCTTGCCGGCATAGCGGCCATCGAGCGGGGACAGGGCGAGCAGGGCGGATTCGGACATGTCGGCAGGGCTGGGACGAGCGGCGGGGGCCATATTCTACGACGTGCCGGTGAGGTAGTGCCGGCCGCTGGCCGGCAACCCATGGAATCGCGGGCCCCGCGGGGATGCCGGCCAGCGGCCAGCACTACCGAGCATCGGACAAGGGAGTATCGTTGTCGCAGCCGCCAGCCTGGGAAGCGACACCCTGCCAGCCGCCGCTTCCCTTTCCCCAACCGAAGTAGTGCGGAGTTGATGCAATGAGCAAAGCTGCAAGCAAGAGCGTCCCCAAGGGTTTCCGGATCGAGCACGACAGCATGGGCGAGCTGCAGGTGCCTGCCGACGCCCTGTGGGGCGCGCAGACCCAGCGCGCTGTACAGAATTTCCCGGTGTCGGGCCAGCGCATGCCGCGCGGCTTCATCCGTGCACTGGGCCTGGTCAAGGGAGCCGCCGCCGGCGTCAACGCCGAGCTGGGCCACTTGCCCAAGACCGTGGCCAAGGCCATCCAGTCTGCCGCCGCCGAAGTGGCGGACGGCACGTGGGACGCGCAGTTCCCGATCGACGTCTACCAGACCGGCTCGGGTACGTCCTCGAACATGAATGCCAACGAGGTCATCGCCACCCTGGCCAATCGCGCCGGCAAGGCCGGCAAGACCACGGTGCACCCGAACGATCACGTCAACCAGGGGCAGAGCTCCAACGATGTGATTCCGACTGCGCTGCGCGTGTCGGCCGTGCTGGCCACCCATGAGCAGCTGCTGCCGGCGCTGGTGCACCTGCGCAGGACGCTGGACAAGAAGGGCCGCAGCCTGCGCAAGGTGGTCAAGACCGGCCGCACCCATCTGATGGATGCGATGCCGCTGACCTTCGAACAGGAATTCGGTGCATGGTCGGCGCAGCTGGCCTCGGCGCAGGAGCGCATCGAGGACAGCCTCAAGCGCGTGCGCCGCCTGCCGCTCGGCGGTACCGCCATCGGCACCGGCATCAATGCCGACCCGCGCTTTGGTGCACAGGTTGCCAAGGCGCTGAAGCAGCAGACCGGCTTCAAGTTCGACAGCGCCGAGAACAAGTTCGAAGGGCTGGCCGCGCAGGACGATGCGGTGGAACTGTCGGGCCAGCTCAATGCGCTGGCGGTAGCCCTGATCAAGATCGCCAACGACCTGCGCTGGATGAACGCCGGCCCGCTGGCGGGCCTGGGCGAGATTGAACTGCCGGCACTGCAGCCGGGGTCCTCGATCATGCCGGGCAAGGTCAATCCGGTGATCCCGGAGGCGACGGTGATGGCCTGCGCGCAGGTGATCGGCCACCACACGGCGATCACCGTGGCCGGCCAGACCGGCAACTTCCAGCTCAACGTGACGCTGCCGCTGATCGCGGTGAACCTGCTCGATGGCATCGGCCTGCTGGCCAATGTGTCGACCCTGCTGGCCGACAGCGCCATCGCCGGCCTGAAGGTGCGCGAGGACCGTGTGGCCGAGGCGCTGGCGCGCAATCCGATCCTGGTGACAGCGCTGAACCCGATCATCGGTTACGAGAAGGCCGCAGCGATTGCCAAGCGCGCCTACAAGGAGCAGCGCCCGGTGCTGGACGTGGCGCTGGAAGACAGCGGCCTGGCCGAAGCCGAGCTGCGCCGCCTGCTGGATCCGGCCGCGTTGACGGCCGGTGGCATCCAGGCCGGTGGCGGTGGTGCCGGCGGCTGATCGAGCGGTGTGCGGGCCGAGGTCCGCAGCCACCACAGGCGAGAAGGAAGAACGCCGCCCGGGAGGGCGGCGTTGTTCGTTTCAGCGACGGTCGGCGACGATGTTGCCGAAAGTCTCGGTGTAATCCTTGAACTCGGGAATGGTCTGCACCAGGTCCGGCGGAATCACCTGCATGCCCTCCGGCGGCACGATCTTCACCGGCTGCATGTTGGGGTCGGCCGGTGCGGCCACCAGCGTGTTCTGGCGCAGCACCTGCAGCTTGCCGAACATCGTCTGCAGCATCTGCTTCTGTTCGGCGTTGAGCGGGATCAGGATCTCGTCGATCTTCATCTGCCCGTCCGGCAGGATGATGATGTTCGGTGCCGGCTGGCGGCGAACGGTCACGATGCTCTCGCTGACCGAGATCTTGGGTTTGCCACGCTCGGCGCGGTGGTTGCGGTAGTCCTGGTCACAGCCGACCAGGCCCAGGCAGAGCAGGGCGGCCAGCAGCAGAAACAGCTTTTTCATGGCGGTTCGATGAAGTGCATCCGGGGCCGCCATTGTAAGCCC
>NZ_JBFRFE010000135.1:0-8117 GCF_052114665.1 Stenotrophomonas sp. 2YAF22
ACGTCTCCACGGTGGACAGCGGCAACCTTGCCGGCCACCTGCTTACCCTGCGCCAAGGCCTGCTCGCGCTGGTGGATGCGCCGGTGCTGGCGCCGCACACGTTCGATGGCCTGGCCGATACGCTGGGCGTGCTGGAAGAGGAGCGGCAGCGTCATCGCGCCGACGATGCGTCGCTGGTCGAGGCGCTCAATCATCTTCGCCAGCGTCTGGCGTCTACGCGTGTCGACCGTCCCGTCGGGACGGCGCAGTCGCTGGCCCGTCTGCAGGAACTGGCCGGTCTGGCCGACGCGGTGCTGCTGCAATGGCCGGCACCGGCCTCGCCCGAGGACGGTGATCTGCATTGGCCAGCCCTGTTCGCAGCCGAATGCCATGCCGCCCACGCCTCGCTGGCCGATATCCCTGCCGATGCCAACGCGGCCGTCGATGCACCGGTGCCAAGCCTGCGCCAGTTGGCCGCCCTGCCAGGTACGGCCGGCGCGGACGCGCGCGCACGCATCGAGCAGCTGCAGGACCTGGCGCACCGCGCCGGGCAGTTCTCGCTGATGGAATACGGGTTCCTGTTCTACCGTACCCGCAACCTGCTTTCGATCGGCTACAACGTAGACGACCACCGCCTCGACAACAGCTTCTACGACCTGCTGGCTTCCGAAGCGCGGCTGGGCGCGTTCGTTGCCATTGCGCAGGGCCAGCTTGCACAGGAAAGCTGGTTTGCGCTCGGCCGCATGCTCACCGAGGTCAACGGTACGCCGACGCTGCTGTCATGGAGTGGCTCGATGTTCGAGTACCTCATGCCGCAGCTGGTGATGCCCAGCTATCCGGACACGTTGCTGGACCAGACCGCACGGCACGCGGTCGAGGCGCAGATCGTCTACGGCCGTACGTTGAACCTGCCATGGGGCGTGTCCGAGTCCGGCTACAACGCCGTCGATGCCCGCCTGAACTACCAGTACCGGGCGTTCGGCGTGCCCGGATTGGGGCTCAAGCGCGGCCTGGGCCAGGACCGGGTCATCGCGCCCTATGCCAGCATGATGGCGCTGATGGTGGCGCCGGAAGCGGCCTGCCAGAACCTCCAGGCGCTGCAAGAACTGGGCTTCTGCGGGCGTTTCGGCATGTACGAGGCGATCGACTACACGCCCACCCGGGTGCCGCCGGGACAGGATCACGTCCTGCTGCGTTCGTTCATGGCCCACCATCAGGGCATGGGCCTGCTGTCGCTGGATTACCTGTTGCGCGACCAGCCGATGCAGCGCCGCTTCCTTGCCGATGTCGAGTTCCAGGCGACCTTGCTGCTGCTGCAGGAACGTATCCCGCGCGTGGGCGTGTTCCATCCACATGAGGTCGAAGCGCTTGGCGAGCACTCGGCACTGGCCGAGCACGAGACGTCCCTGCGTGTCCTGCGCGACCCGGGTGGCCCGCGCCCGGAAGTGCAGCTGCTGTCCAACGGTCGCTACCACGGCATGCTGACCCATGCCGGCGGCGGCTACAGCCGCCACGGCGACCTGTCGCTTACCCGCTGGCGCGAGGACGGCACCACCGATGCCTGGGGCACGTTCTGCTATCTGCGCGACGTGGACAGCGGCGAGTTCTGGTCTGCCGCCTACCAGCCCACCTGCGTGGCAGTGGACAATTACGAGGCGATCTTCTCTGACGCCAAGGCGGAATTCCGCGGTGTGCGTCGCGGCTGCGAGAGCCACCTGCAGGTCGCCATCTCCGCCGAGGACGACATCGAGCTCAGGCGCCTGCGCCTGACCAACCGCAGCCGTCGCCCGCGCACGGTGGAGATCACCACCTATGCCGAAGTGGTGCTGGCACCCGCGGCGGCCGACGATGCGCACCCGGCCTTCAGCAACCTCTTCGTGCAGAGCGAGATCCTGGCCGCCAAGCAGGCGGTGCTGTGCACGCGCCGGCCACGTTCGCACGACGAGGTGCCGCCGTGGATGTTCCATCTGGTGGCGGTGCACGATGCGGAAGTGGTGGCGATCTCCTATGAAACCGACCGTGCGCGCTTCCTGGGCCGTGGCAACACGCCGCGGACGCCGCAGGCATTGACCACCGATGCCGACCTGTCCGGCACCGATGGCTCTGTGCTGGACCCGATCGTGGCCATCCGCGTCCGCGTGGTGCTTGAGCCCGAGCAGACCGTACAGCTGGACATGGTGTATGGCATCGGCGCCAGTCGCGGCGGTTGCGAAGCACTGGTGGACAAATACCGTGATCGCCGCCTGGCCGACCGCGTCTTCGACCTGGCCTGGACACACAGCCAGGTGGTGCGCCGGCAGATCAACGCAAGCCAGGCCGAGGCATCGCTGTATGAGCGCCTGGCCAGCCACGTGCTGTATGCCGGTCCGCTGCTGCGCGCCGGTGCAGGCGTCCTGCAGCAGAACCAGCGAGGACAATCCGGGCTGTGGGGCCATGCCATCTCCGGTGACCTGCCCATCGTGCTGCTGAAGGTCACCGACGCGGACAACGTGGAACTGGTCCGGCAACTGGTGCAGGCGCATGCCTACTGGCGCCAGAAGGGCCTCAACACCGACCTTGTCATCTGGAACGACAGCAAGGCTGGCTATCGGCAGGAGCTGCAGGACCAGATTCTGGGGATGGTGGCCGCCAGTTCGGAGACCGGCCTGCTCGACCGCCCCGGCGGCATTTTCGTGCGGCCGGTGCAGAACATGACCCACGAGGACCGCATTCTGTTGCAGGCGGTGGCACGGGTGGTCATCAGCGACGAAGACGGTACGTTGGTCGCGCAGGTGGGGCGTCAGCCGTTGCCTCCGCGACGGATCCCGGCCCTGGTGCCGCAGGCGCTGCAGCAGGAGCTGGCCCTGTCGATGGAGGCGACGCCCGGGCTGCCCATCGTTGCCGACCTGGGCCCGGAGCCCGGACTGCCGCCGAGCGCCGAGCACGACGAAGAAGTGGACGACCCGTGGCCTTTCCTTCCCTACCGCGGCACCGGCCGATTCGACAACGGCACCGGCAGTTTCAGCGAGGACGGCCGCGAGTACGTGGTGGTGGTACGCGAAGGCGCGCCGACGCCGGCGCCATGGGCCAACGTGATCGCCAACGCCCGCCTGGGCACGGTCGTCAGCGAGAGTGCACCGGGCTACACATGGTTCGAGAATGCGCACGAGTTCCGCCTGACGCCTTGGCTCAATGATCCGGTGTCGGACACTGGCGGCGAAGCCTTCTACGTGCGCGACGAGGACACCGGTCGTGTCTGGTCACCGATGCCGCTGCCGCGCCGTGGCACCGGCGCGTACCGTACACGCCATGGCTTCGGCTACACGGTCTACGAGCATGTTGAAGACGGCATCGCCAGCGAGTTGTGGGTCTTCGTCGACGTCGCCGCGCCGCTGAAGTTCTCGGTCCTGCGGCTCCACAACCTGTCGGGGCGGCCACGGCGGTTGTCGGCCATCGGCTACGTTGAATGGGTGATGGGTGACCTGCGCGCGAAGTCGCGCATGCACGTACTCACCGAACGCGACCCGCAGAGTGGCGCGCTGCTGGCGCGCAACACCTACAGCACCGACTTCGGTGGCCGGATGGCCTTCTTCGACACCGATGCCGATGGCTGCGGCTGGACCTGTGACCGACTGGAGTTCATCGGCCGCAACGGCAGCCTGCACGCACCGGCGGCGCTGCGTCGCGAGCGCCTGGATTCGCGGCTGGGTGCGGGCCTGGATCCCTGCGCGGCGATCCAGGTGCCGTTGCTGCTGGCTGCAGGCGACCGCAGCGAAACGACGTTCCGCCTTGGCGCCGGGCGCAACCGCAAGGAAACGCTGGCGTTGGCACGAAGCCGCCAGGGCGCCCATGAGGCCATCGATGCGCTGGACGCCGTGCGCATCCACTGGCGCAACGTGCTGGCCACGGTGCAGGTGCGCACGCCAGACCCGGCGCTGGACGCACTGGCCAATGGTTGGCTGGTATACCAGACGCTGGGCTGCCGCTACCTGGCACGCAGTGGCTACTATCAATCAGGCGGTGCGTTCGGTTTCCGCGACCAGCTGCAGGATGCACTCGCCCTCGTGCACGCTCGCCCGGACCTGACCCGCGAGCACCTGCTGCTATGCGCTGCACACCAGTTCACCGAAGGCGATGTGATGCACTGGWGGCACCCTCCGCAAGGTCGCGGCGTGCGCACCCGCTGTTCGGACGATTACCTCTGGCTACCGCAGGGCGCATGCCGCTACCTGGAGGTTACCGGCGACGCCAGCGTGCTGGACGAAGTGGTCGGCTACATCGAGGGGCGCGCGGTGACACCCGAAGAGGAAGGGTATTACGACATGCCCACGCCTTCGACGCAGCGCGGCACGCTGTATGCGCACTGCGTGCTCGCGCTCGAGCGCGGTTGCCGCTTGCTCGGCGAGCGCGGCCTGCCACTGATGGGCAGCGGGGATTGGAACGACGGCATGAACCGCGTCGGCGACCAGCAGCGCGGTGAAAGCGTGTGGCTCGGCTTCTTCCTGCATGACACGCTCCGCCGCTTCATCGGGCTGGCCAACGCGCATGGCGATGCACCCCGTGCAGAGTGGTGCCAACAGCAGGCCGAAAGCCTGCGCCAGAACCTGGAACAGCATGCCTGGGACGGGGCATGGTATCGCCGCGCCTGGTTCGACAACGGCGCCCCGTTGGGCTCGTCACAGAACGAAGAATGCCGCATCGATTCGATTTCGCAGAGCTGGTCGGTGCTGTCAGGCGTCGCCGCGCCTGAACGTGCCTCCCAAGCGCTGGATTCGCTGTACACGCACTTGGTGCGAAAGGACGCCAAGCTGATCCAGCTGCTCGATCCGCCCTTCGACCAGACCCCGGAAGACCCCGGCTACATTCGTGGCTACGTACCGGGCGTGCGCGAGAATGGCGGCCAGTACACCCACGCGGCCGTGTGGGCGGCCATGGCATTCGCACAGCAGGGCGATGCGGTGCGTGCCTGGGAGCTGGCCGGCATGATCAACCCGCTCAGTCACACGCTGGACCCGGAGGCGATCCAGACCTACCGCGTCGAGCCCTATGTGCTGGCAGCCGACGTCTACGCCGTGCCTCCGCACGTCGGGCGAGGCGGCTGGACGTGGTACACCGGCTCGGCCGGTTGGATGTATCGCCTGCTGGTCGAATCGCTGCTGGGCATACGTCGGCAGGGCGATCGTCTTTCGTTGGCACCGTGCCTGCCCGATCACTGGCCGTCATTCGAACTGAGCTACCGCTTCGGCCGCAGCTTCTACGAGTTCGTGGTGACCCGCACTGCGCAGGACCAGCCTACGCTGCACGTGGATGGCGTGCTGCAGCCGGACCTCACCGTCCTGCTGCGCGACGACGGCCATCACTACCGCGTCGCGCTTGACCTGGGTGCGGCCCCGGGATGAACGTGCGCCCTGAAGTACAGGTGCAGCTTGATGCACTGGCCGAGATGCTGGTGCACTGGTTGGCGCGGTCGCGCCATCCGGCGCAGTTCTGGCCGCAGTTCGAAACGCTGGCTGCGGAGATTCTGGACCAATGCGAGCACGCAGAAAGGGGCCAGGCGCACGCGTGCATCCAGGCCATGCTCAAAAGCCACGCGCTGGAGCTTCCATCCTGGTACGAGCGTGATGACAGCCTGCCGCCGGGGACGCCAGGAGAGTGATGGCCAGCGCGCTGCGTTACGATGCCGGGCTCAACTGACCAGAGATACGCGTGCCCGTCTCCACTCGCCTGTTGCTTGCCATCGCAGCTTCCCTGCTGCCGCTTTCCGGGACGATCGCAGCACCGTCCACGCAACCCGCTTCCACCGCCCCGGCCAGCAGCTGCCAGGGCGACGCGTCCCGCTGCCCCGCATGGATGCCCTCACAGGCCGAGATGCGCAACGCCATCGCCGACCACTTCTGCGAGCTGGCCGACCAGGGGCGCATCCAGCCTCGGGTGAAGCCGTTGGTCCGCGCCGAATCCTCGCCACTGAACTGTGGTGCGCTGGGAGAGCAGGCCGGTTCGAACTTTGTCTGCGGCGGTGAAATGCGCTTCGTCGGCAAGGGCGGCGAAATGGACACCATCACGTTCAGTCCCACGCTTCGCCGCGAGGAGGATGGGCGCATCGCGTTCTACGTGGGCAATGACGAGGAAGGTGAACAGGTGTGGCGGGTGCCCACCCCGCGGGCCACCTCAGCGACATGCGCGGTGCGGTGAGCGCGGCACATCTGCGCGCGCTCCGCTTCAGAACAGTTTGTGCGGGATTCCACGATCGGACCTGTTACGGGCGTCCATTTCCAAGTGAGCCATTGGCGCGTCCGGCTTTACTGGGCGGCAGGCTATCGTCCCCCTGCCGCATGACGGCCTCGATCCAGTCGACGTAGCGTGACACGCGAACGTTGTGGACCATCTGGCCATAGAAACCCGCTTCAAGGGCATGCTCGGGTACGGCCGTGATCCAGGACCCGAGTCCCACCAATTGCCAGGTGCCGTGGTCGTCGACCACAAGCGGACCACCGCTGTCTCCACTTCCCAGTACGCCCTCAAGCGGCAGGCCATGCGGCGGCGGATCGAACCGGTACCAGAGATACCGCTGATTGCCGCCGGTAATCGTGTTGTGGGCCCGCCGCAGGGATGTACGGTGCGGCGCATCCGGCAACTGGCCAACCGCACCGTTGCCGGTGGCGCCCTTCCCTATCAAGACGGCGACCTGCGTGACCTCTGCTGAACCCCCATACAGCGCCACGGGCGTGGCATCGGTCACCGGCGCGGCAAGCTTGATCAGCGCGATGTCATCCGAGGCCGCCAGGAAGGCATGGATCCGGGAAGGACTTCCTGTTGCCATCGCCTCCGTGCCCAGGGCCTCGGGCATCCTCCGGTAGCCGGGATGCAGGAATACGCGTTCAACGCCATACGCGTTGCCATTGATCGCGATCGTTGCTCCCATTCCTTCCATCGGCGCTGCATGCGCTGCGGTCAGCACCCAACGCGAGGCGATGAGAACACCGTGCCCCTCTCCTGGCATGTCCGCCAGCGCCGGGAAGTCAGATCGTTCGATGCGGTACCTGCCATCTTCGACATCATCACGGATGACGATGGCCCCGGCAGCGAACGGGAGCGCGGCAAGCAGCAGAAAGAGCCAGCGATTCATCGAGAGCATTCATCCTTGTGGTCGATCAATCCAGCCTAGCCAAACGCATCGACATTGCTGATGGACGCGCGACCAATTCCCGTGGTGGCCGACGAAGGGATGGAAACCACGACTGAAACCGGGACGCGCCGAGACGTTTAGTGTTCACCGCGCAGTGCGAGCCTGGCATTCCTGCGGATCGAACAGGCCGTACGTGCGCAGGGTTTCCAGATTGGCACGCCCTTGAATCCCTCTGTTCACAGCCCCGGAGCGAAGATCGGGAACCAGGAAGGCCCCCCGTCCATGAAAACGTCGCGCACTTCACCGGGTGAAGTACAGGCACCCGGCCACGGCGATCGGCATCGGGTCGGCCTCGATGCGCTGGGCCACCAGTGCCATCACTTCAATGCCATCGCCCTGGGCTTCCGGTGCTGACTGGACCACCCGCATTCCTCCGGGTTCGCCCTGCGTCCCCGGCCCATCGAGGGAAAGCGATTTGGTGAGGTCTGCAGCAAGGGCTGCATCGAAGACAGCCACCACGGAACTGYGCGACAGTATCAGCCGCGTGGACGGATGACCGAAGACCAGAGCCGGTGCTGGAAGCTTCATTTCCGCGACAACGCCGGGTATGTCGCCCAGTGCGTTGCTGTAACCCCCATCCTTGCCGGTGATCGGCTGCCAGCCGGCCGATGGCTTCCCGCGGGTTGCGATGTCACGCAATTGATGGGCCAACGCCCGGAATGCGGTGCGATCCGCCTTGCAGGACACGAGTGCCAGCGCCTGATCGACTTCATCCTGCCTGGGAACGGGGGTGCGGATCGATCCTGCTGCCGGGGCGTTCGGCGCAATGACAAGCCCCAAGCCTGCGAGCAGTAGAATCCTGTTCAACGTACGGGTGATCAATGCGCAATGCTCCTGCCTGGGGTGCCAACACTGTTCGGCACCACACCGGACAGCTGGGAAACACCCTCTCTATCGGGAAACATCATTACCAACGAGAGCTTCCCGCGCGGCGATTTTTTCGACCAGCGCATCGATCGCAGCCTCCATGGCG
>NZ_JBFRFE010000136.1:0-8073 GCF_052114665.1 Stenotrophomonas sp. 2YAF22
GCTTCCGCGTGCCGCCCGGCAGCATCGTGCGCTTCGAGGATGGCCTGCGCGGCCCGCAGCAACAGGATGTCCATGCCGAGGTCGGTGACTTCGTACTGCGCCGCGCCGATGGCTGCTGGGCCTACCAGTTGGCGGTGGTGGTCGATGACGCCGCGCAGGGGGTCACCGAAGTGGTACGCGGCGCCGACCTGCTCGATTCCACCGCCCGGCAGATCCTGCTGCAGCAGGCGCTGGACCTGCCGACGCCGCGCTACTGGCACCTGCCGCTGCTGCTGGATGCACCGGGCCACAAACTGTCCAAATCACTGGCGGCGATGCCGGTTGATGCCGGCGAGCCGGTACCGGTGCTGCGCCGATTATGGGAACTGCTGGGCCAGCCGACCAGCGCTCTGGAAGGCATCGACGACCGCGACGCGCTGTTGGCCGCCACCCGGCGCAGCTTCAACCCCAGCCTGTTGCCGCGCGCGGACATCCTGCTGCCGGCGGGCGCACTTTCCGCGCCGATGTTGCAGAATCCCCCTTCCCCCACCTGATATCCGGACAGCTTTCCATGACATCTCGCGTCGCACTGGTCACCGGCGGAACCGGCGGCATCGGTACCGCCATCTGCCAACGCCTGGCCGACCAGGGCCACCGCGTCGCCACCAACTACCGCGATGAGGCCAAGGCCCGCGCCTGGCAGCAGACCATGAGCGAACGCGGCTACCACGTGGCGATCTTCCCGGGCGATGTCTCCGACTCTGCCAGCGCCGAAGGCCTGATCCGCGCGGTCGAGGCCGAACTGGGCCCGGTCGAGATTCTGGTCAACAACGCCGGCATCACCCGCGACACCACCTTCCACCGCATGCGCGCGGAACAGTGGCACGATGTGATCAACACCAACCTCAATTCGGTATTCAACGTCACCCGCCCGGTCATCGAAGGCATGCGTCGACGCGGCTGGGGCCGGGTCATCCAGATCAGTTCGATCAACGGCCTGAAGGGCCAATACGGACAGGCCAACTACGCCGCCGCCAAGGCCGGCATGCATGGCTTCACCATCTCGCTGGCCCGCGAGAATGCAGGCTTCGGCATCACCGTGAACACGATCTCGCCCGGCTATGTGGCCACCGACATGGTGATGGCAGTGCCCGAGGAAGTGCGCGCCAAGATCATCGCCGACATCCCGACGGGGCGCCTGGGCAAGCCGGAAGAAATCGCCTATGGCGTGTCCTTCCTGGTAGCCGAAGAGGCCGCGTGGATCACCGGCAGCAACCTGGACATCAACGGCGGCCACCATATGGGGTGGTAAACGGCGCCAGGGCCTGAAAGCCCGTGCTGCACCCTGCCGTTGGTCATGCTGCGCAGCACGCAAAGCCTTGCTGCGCAACATTCCGGCGACGGAAAGCCAAGCCTGGCGGGGGCTGGGGCGGTTGCAACCGCTGCTGCACTGCGCCATGCTGCGCGTCTACTGTGACGAGTACCGCTTCATGGCTGCGACCCGCATCATCAAGAAGTATCCGAACCGCCGTCTGTACGACACCGAGATCTCCAGCTACATCACCATCGAGGACGTGCGTCAGCTGATCCTCGACGGCGAAGACTTCGAAGTCCGCGACGCCAAGAGCGGCGACGACCTGACCCGATCGGTCCTGCTGCAGATCATCGCCGACCAGGAGCAGGACGGTGAACCGATGCTCTCCACCCAGCTGCTGAGCCAGCTGATCCGCTTCTACGGCGATTCCCTGCAGGGCTTCATGGGCAACTACCTGGAGCGCAGCATGCAGGTCTTCCTCGACCAGCAGCAGCAGTTCCGCCAGCAGATGGGCAACCTGCTGGGGCAGACGCCGTGGGCGATGATGAACCAGCTGACCGAGCGCAACCTGGAGTTGTGGCAGGAGTTCCAGCGCAACATGGGCAGCGGTTTCGGTGGCCCGCGTCCGGGTGGCACCGGAACGGGCACCGGCACCGGCGCGGCCGGCAAGCCGAGCGACCCCACCAGTGGCGCGGGGACCGGCGGCAAGACCCGCCGCTGAGGCGATCGGCCCGGCTGATACAAAAACGGCGCGCCATGGGCGCGCCGTTTTGTTTTCAACGCCGCCATGCGTGGCGTGGATCTACGGACGTTTCGCCTTGCATGCCGAGCACACCCGCTCGACCTTGTAGCCCTTCGCGCGCAGCTTCTCGACCACGCCGTCGCCGCCCAGCAGGTGCAGGCCGCCCACCACCACCAGCGTGCCGCCCTGCCCGGCCTGCAGGTACGGCAGCAGCTTGGGCACCCACGCGTCGTTGCGATCGGTATTGATGCGCTGGTACAGCTGCGGATACTTCTGGCGCATCTCCACGCCCATCCGGTTCCACAGCAGGCGATCGTCGCCGCGGCGCCAGGCCTCATGCAGCATCTGCGCCTGGCCATCGCCCTTGCCCGCTTCGTCCAGCGCCTCGGACAGCATCTGCCGCTGCTCCTGCACGCTCATGCCATCCAGCAGGTTGATCTGACTGGACATGTCTTCCAGGCCTGCGGTCTTCTTGCCCGCCTTCTGCGCCCGCTGCATGAAATGCCGGTCCAGTCCCAGCTCAGGGTCCAGGCCCAGCTTCTGCATCTGCGCCACGGTGATGGTCAAACCGACAAACCACGCTTTCATGCCCTGCAACTGGGCCAACGGCAGTTTGTTCTGCGTCGCATAGGTCTGCAGCTTCTGCCAGGTCGGCGCATCCAGGTCACGCTTCAGCTCGCTGCCATCCTTGCGGATAGCGACCTGCATCATCTGGCTGGCCATCTGCGGCGATTGCAGTTCCTCTGGCGTCACCTCGAACAGCACGCGCTGCGAGGCTTCAAAGGCCTGCTCGACGTCGGTCGACAGCGGATAGTCCTGCGGCTTCAACAGATGGAAGGAGCCCAGCAGGTACAGGCGTGCATCTCCCTGCCCGGTGACCTTCCACAGCAGCGGCACCGGCGGCTTGCCGGCCGTGGCTTCGGCCGGCGCATCCCGCGCGACGGCCAACGGACCGGCGGCGCAGGCAGCGAGAAAAACGGCACTGCGCAACAACAGTTTCATCAACATGTTCAGCCCTCTCCTTCAGGCAGGTGATACGCCTTCTCACCCGCTTCCACGCGCAGATCCAGGCGGTTCTCCGGCGGCGCCAACGGGCAGGTCGCATAAGCGGTGAACGCGCACGGTGGGTTGTGGGCGTGGTTGAAGTCGATCGCCACGTGGCCGTCGGCGGTGGGCGCATCGGTATCCAGATAGCGGCCGGCAGGATAGCTGCCGTGGCCACTGGTACGGTCGGCAAAGATCAGGAACAGCGGCTGCCCCGGCTCGCCGATCGCTTCCAGCCGCCAGCTGCGGCCGTCACGATCGAATTCCACGGCACCGGCGTTGGGCATCTCGGTGGTCAGGCCGGTGATGTCCACGATCGGCAGGGTCTTGCCTGGTGGATGGGCGATGAAGCGCGCCTGCACCTGCCATTGCGGGCCACCGGGCCAGTACTGCAGGCCGGCGAAATCGCGGCGCGCGGGTGCATCGGCATGCTTGACCCGCAGCGCATCGCGCGGGCCGCGACGGATCAGGCTGAGCTGGCCTTTGCCACCATCGAAGGCCAGCAGGGTCGGCTGCGGATCCTTGTCGGTATCCATGCGGACACGCCCGCGCACAGGCTGTCCGTCGAGGGTGACATCCGTGCCGGACTCCGGCGTGAACCACCACTGGTCACCTTCACGGCGCAGCAGCCCCAGCCTGGCCGGCCCCACCGCCAGGCGGATGCCGCTGGTGGCGCCACTGCCGACAAAGTGCGATCGGTTCTGCAACCAGTGCAGGCCGACCAATGCGGTCCACCCATCGGCCCGGGTCAGGTCCTGGTAACGCAGTACCCGCCATTGCTGTTGCTGCGCGGCGAATGCCGGATCCTCAACGACGGCTGGCGCCGGCGTCGATGCCGGGCTGCAGGCCGCCAGCAACAGGGCCGCCATCAGGCCGCCCATTCCCCAAAATCGCATCGGTGCTCCCCTCAACGTCCGCGCAGGAACCAGCGGTCGATTTCCGCCAGCGAAAAACGGGCCCAGGTCGGTCGGCCATGGTTGCACTGGCCGGACCTTTCAGTGATTTCCATGTCGCGCAGCAGCGCGTTCATTTCCGGCACGGTCAGGCGCCGGTTGGCACGCACTGCACCATGGCAGGCCATGGTCGACAGCAGCTCATCGCGCGCAGTAGCGATGCGACGGCTCTGGCCGTGCTCGCGCAGGTCGGTCARCACATCGCGCAGCAGGCCTTCGGGYTCGGCATGGGCCAGCAGCGCCGGGATGCTGCGCACGTGCAGCGCGCCCGGTCCGGCGCGGGTGATCTCGAACCCGAGGGCGGCCAGCGTATCGGCCTCCGCTTCAGCGGTGTCGGCTTCGCGCTCGCCCACCGCCAGGGTGATCGGCACCAGCAACGGCTGCGACTGCAGGCCGATGCCATCGTGCGCATTCTTCAACCGCTCGTAGCCGATGCGTTCGTGCGCCGCATGCATGTCGACCACGATCAGGCCTTCAGCGTTCTCGGCCAGGATGTAGATGCCATGCAGCTGGGCAACGGCGTAGCCCAGCGGCGGCACCCCGGCGTCGGCACTGGTGACCGGCAGTCCGTTCTCCATCGGCATCGGCGGTAGTGCCGCACCGCGCTCGGCACCCGCAGGCGATGCATACAACGCAGCATAGGCAGCGGGTGCGTCGGCCACCTGCAGGCCCAGCGGCTGCTGGGGTCGCCAACCGGAAAAGCCACCACTTCCGCCCTGCCCCGCGCCGGGTGCCGGACCGCGCACGTAGCCGAAGCTGGAGGCCGTGGCCCCCGGCATCGCAGATGCGCTGCCGCCCTCGGCCGGAGGCACCGCGCCTGCACCGATCTCCTGCGCGCTCATGCCGGCACGGGTGTCTGCCAGCGCATCCTTCAAGGTGCGGTAGACGAAGTCATGCACCAATCGCGAGTCACGGAAGCGCACCTCATGCTTGGCCGGATGCACGTTCACATCGACGCGCGTCGGGTCCAGCTCCAGGAACAGCACATACGCTGGCTGGCGGCCGTGATACAGCACGTCGCCGTAGGCCATCTTCACTGCATGGGCGACACTGCGGTCACGTACCGAACGTCCGTTGACGTACAGGTACTGCTGATCGGTGCTGGCGCGCGAATAATGCGGCTGCGCGATCCAGCCATGCAGGCGCAGGCCGGCACTGCTGTGGTCCACGCGCACGGCCTGGCTGGCGAAGTCTTCGCCCAGGGTCTCGGCCAGGCGCACGTCCGAATACAGGTCGCCCGGCTTGTAGCGACGCGAGGCCTTGCCGTTGTGCGAGACACGCAGCTCGACATCGGGACGGGCCAGCGCCAACGAACGCAGCCACTCTTCGATATGCCCCAGTTCGGTGCGCTCGGCGCGCAGGAATTTGCGCCGCGCCGGCACGTTGTAGAACAACTCGCGCACTTCCACCGTGGTGCCCGGCGCATGCGCGCGCGGGGTCACCTCGCCGATCTTCCCACCTTCGATCTGCAGTGCCGAACCGTGCTCATCATGGGCACGGCGCGAGGACAGGGTGAAACGGCTGACCGAAGCGATCGACGGCAGCGCTTCGCCACGGAAACCCAGCGTGGCCACCGCTTCCAGTTCATCCAGGTTGGCGATCTTGCTGGTGGCGTGCCGCGAAACCGCCAGCGGCAACTGCTCTGCGGCAATGCCGCTGCCGTTGTCGCGGATGCGGATCAGGCGCACACCGCCTTCTTCCAGCTCGATATCGACGCGGCTGGCGCCGGCATCGATCGCGTTCTCAACCAGTTCCTTGACCACCGATGCGGGTCGTTCGACCACTTCACCGGCGGCAATCTGGTTGATCAGGATTTCCGGCAACGGCCGGATCGGACGCGGATCGGGCGCGTTCATGGGCAGGCAAGGCAGGCAGACGTCATGCCACGATGATAGCGGAGCGGCGCCAGGTAGAGTCGAGATCCACCGTACGCGGCGCCAACCAGGCGTGGCCTGGCTCTAGCGGAAGCGGGCGATCCAGCGCCTTACTTGCTGCCGCCCGCCACGGTGCTTGCGGCGTCGATCTCGGCCTGCGCGCGTGCGGCGTACAACGTCCCCGGCGGCGGTTGGCGGCTGAAGAACGTGTGCACGCCGTCCAGCACCGCGCCGGCGACCTTGCGCTGGTAGGCCGGGTCGATCAGGCGGCGCTCTTCATCCGGGTTGGAGATGAACGCGGTTTCCACCAGCATCGCCGGCATGTCCGAGGTGCGCAGCACCGCGAAGTTGGCGCGCTCGATGTTCGGCTTGTGGTTGTTGCCGATCCGCTTCAGGCCGCCCAGCACGTGCCCGGCTGCGTCCTCGGAGGATTTCATGTAACCGCTCTGGGCCAGGTCCAGCAGGACGTTGGCCAGCGTGCCTTCGGTCTGCTGCAGGCGCACGCCACCGACCAGATCGGCCGCGTTTTCCTTGTCCGCCAGCCAGCGCGCACGCTGCGAAGACGCGCCCTTGGTCGACAGCACGTACACCGACGAACCGGTGGCCGAGCGGTTCTCGGCTGCGTCGGCATGGATCGAAATAAAGATGTCGGCCTTGTTCGCACGCGCCTTCTGCGCACGCATCGGCAGCGGGATGAACACATCGCTGTCGCGGGTGAGGAAGGCTTTCAGGCCAGGCGTGGCGTTGACCTGGCGAGCCAGTTCACGCGCCACCGCCAGGGTGACATCCTTCTCGCGCTTGCCGGTCGGGCCGATGGCGCCCGGATCCTGACCGCCGTGGCCCGGATCGATCGCCACCACCAGGTGACGCATGCCCGGCTGCATGCGGATGCGCGAGGCATCGCTGGGCATGGTCGGACGCGGCGACTCGGTCGGCGCAACAGGTGTCGGCACCGGCTTCGGCTGGGTGGCCACAACTGCAGTGGTGGCCTGACCAGCCAGGATGGCTGCCGGCGACGACGTCGGGGTGCTGCTGGCGGTGGTGCCYGCTGCCGCCATCTGCACCGGGGTGGTGCTCGGCGCCGGGGTCGGCGCGGCGGGTGCCGCAGCRCTGGCACTGGCCTGCTGCTGGACCTGCGCGGTCAACAGCGCAGTGGCTCGCGCGGCATCACCACGGGACTGTGCGGTTTGTGCCGGGGTCGGGCCCGGGACCGCAGCCGGACTCACCGAAGATGCCGCTGGCGGCTGCGTCGGTGCAGGCGTCACTGCGGGGCGACTGGCGGCCACGGCCGGGCCATCGCCCGGCCACTCGATCACCAGCTTGGATTCATTGCCTTCGCGCTGCATCTGCGGGCGGAAGGGGGCGACCGTCTCGGCCAGGTCGAATACGACACGGAAAGTGCCCGGCACCGGCTGCCCGGTCCGCACCGCAGTCACCACGCCCTGCGGCGAAGGCATCTTCAGGTTGCGCACCGCGCTGGAATCGGGGAAATCGACCACCAGCCGGTTCGGGCCGGCCAGCGACAGGGTCTTGTAGCCACCACTGCCGACCAGCGCGATTTCCGCACGGGTTCCGGTCGCACCGGTATTGAGCAGCACTTGGCGGACCTCACCGGCCCACGCACTGACGCTCGCCAGACCAAGTCCGACGGCGGCACAGATGGTAATGAGTCGATTCCCCGGGCGCATGACTCAGGATTCAATCACCGCACTGAACGGAATGCAACACCTTTTTCCTTAATAATCCGTAACCTGCCGGTGTTTGTTCTCGTCAGCCGACAGAAAGGGCCTGCAAGTCGCCACCTTCGGGAAGCCGCTGCAGCCATTCACGTCCCGTGTCGCTGATGCCAGTGAGACGCACGCGACGCCCCTGACCCTCGATCTCCAGTGCGACCACCAGATCGGTTGGCGGCAGCGCACCGGCACCGCGCTCTGGCCATTCGACCAGCCACAGCACGGCACTGCCCTCGTCCAGCCCGAGGAAATCCAGCTCGCCGGCCTGGCCGATGCGATACAGGTCCATGTGCCAAGCCTCGCCGCCACTGGACAACGGATAGCGCTCGACCAGGGTATAGGTGGGGCTGCGGATCGCCCCCTGCACGCCCAGCGCCCGCAACAGCGCGCGCGCCGTGGTCGATTTGCCGGCGCCAAGATCACCGCGCAGCTC
>NZ_JBFRFE010000137.1:0-8054 GCF_052114665.1 Stenotrophomonas sp. 2YAF22
GGTTTGGCAACGGCGGCAGGCACGCTGCTTTCGGCGGCGGCTCCCTTGCGCATCACCGCGCCCGGCGTGCCCACGCGGCCCTGGAACTCATCGGTCTTCAACAGCACAGCCGCTGCGCCCTTGTCCGACAGCGGCCACGCGCGGCCGGCGCCATCGACAACCGCGATGCCACCATCGCGCACCAGCGCGGACAGCACTGCGCTGGTCTGTGCCGCGCTGAGCACATGGATACCCGGCTCCCTGGCCGGCGCCAGCACACCGAGGTCACGCTGCTGGATGCGCAGGTGCAGCGCGCCCTTGGGCTGCGGCTGGTCATCGATCGGCTGCAACGACATCCGACCGCTGATGGCCTGATTGGGGCCGCCCGCCCGGGTCAGTAGCACGCTGAGGGTGCTGTCATCGCCACTGGCGTAGCCGGCCGCGCGGCACGTGCGCGTGTTGTCGCAGGCCACGACCCAGTCGTGATGCTGGAAATAGAGGCCTGCAGGCGCATCGACGGCGCTGGCGGCCAACGGCCAGCACAGGGCCAGCAGGGTGGGAAGCAGGGGAGAACGCATGGGCATCCTTGCACGGGATCGGGAAGTCGCACATGGTGCGCCCAGGGGCAGCGAAGAACCAGCATCGAATCACGTTAACCCCGTCCACCCGGTTGGTGCGTTCAAGCAGTCACGATCCCACTGGAGTCCTGTCATGGTCTTCGCCCGTTGCTGCACCGTACTGCTGTTGGCCCTGGCAAGCTGGCCGGCACTGCCCCAGGCGTCGCGGCGTCCGGCACCGCCGATGACGTCCACACCGCTGCTGATCGCGCCCGCCGCCGAACAGCCCGTGCAGCTGCGACATGCCCGCATCGAAGGCGAGGTCCAGGCCGGTATCGCCCAGACCCGTATCACCCTGGAGTTCCACAACCCCAACCAGCGCGTGCTGGAAGGCGAGCTGCAGTTCCCGCTGGCCGAGGGCCAGCAGATCACCGGGTTCGCCCTGGACATCAACGGCGAGTTGCGCGAGGCAGTACCGGTGCCCAAGGACCGCGGTCGTCAGGTGTTCGAGGAGATCGCCCGTCGTGGTGTCGATCCGGGCCTGCTGGAGCAGACCGCCGGCAACCAGTTCCGGCTTCGCGTGTATCCGCTGCCGGCCGGCGGCAGCCGCCGGGTGCAGCTGGTCGTGCGCGAGCCGCTGGCATACGCCGCGCAGGGCTGGCGTTGGACGCTGCCGTTGCAGTTCGTCGCTGGCGCCGCTGCCGTCGAACTGACCGTGCAGGCACCGAAGGGTGCTGATACTGGCAGTGCGCCTTTCCGCATTGCCGATGGCCGTCTGCAATGGCAGGGGCGCGGCGCACAGTTGCCGACCCAGCTGCAATGGACGCTGCCAGCCGAGCGCAAGGCACTGGTGCAGGTTGCACGCTGGCAGGACGGTCACTACCTGTTGGCACAGCTGCCGGTGCCGACGTCAGCCGCGCCGCGCCGTGTGCCGTCGGAAGTGGGGCTGCTGTGGGACGGTTCCGGTTCCGCAGGCCAGCGCGACCGCACCCGCGAGTTCGCACTGCTCGATCGCTACTTCGCGGCAATGGGCGAGGGCAATGTCGCGCTGACCGTGCTGCGTGATCGTGCGGAGCCTGTGCGTCGGTTCCATATCCGCAGCGGCGACTGGAGTGAACTGCGGCGGGAGTTGATGGCGGTGCAGCCGGATGGTGCCAGTGCGCTGGCGCAGTGGCAGCCGCAACCCGGGGTGAAGGAGTACCTGATGGTCAGCGATGGCCTGCTGACCTACGGGCCGGAAGCAATGCCGGCGCTGGCCGCCGACCAGCGCCTGTTTGCGATCAGCAGTGCTGGTGCACGCACCGATGCCACCCGCCTGCGCGGTTGGAGCGAGGCGCATGCGGGCACTTTCGTGGCACTCGGCAGCGATATCGATGCCGCCGCGCGGGAACTGCTGTCGGTACCGCTGGATGTCCAGATCGATGCCGGCCGTGGCGTGCAGGATGTGGTGATCGACCGCCGCAGCCAGGCCCAGGGCTGGCTGTGGTTGCATGCGCGGTTGGCGGCCGAAGGTGTGCCGATGCGGGTACGCGTGGCTGGCGGCGAGTGGCAGGCACTGCCCGCGACGCAGAAGAACGAAGACGGTGATCTGCTGGCCGGCCTGTGGGCACAGGCGCGCCTGCAGCAGTTGTCGAGCGATCGACGCAGCAACCGTGAGGCGATGCAGCGGCTGTCGCAGCAGTTCAGCTTGGTGGGCCCGGATACCTCGCTGATCGTGCTGGAAACCCTGGACGACTACCTGCGCTATGCGATCCGTCCGTCGGGCAAGCTGCGCGCCGAGTACGACCAGCGCTTCGCACGCCAGGTTGCAGACCGCGAAGCGGCCGACCGCCAGCGTCTGGACAAGGTGGTGACGCAGTGGCAGCAGCGCCAACAGTGGTGGAATCGCAGTTGGCCGAAGGGCACACCGCCGCAGGCGGATTCGAAGGCGCTGGAGGTGGCGGCCGGCGCCCCGCCGGCACCGGTAGCGATGCTGGTTGCTCCGGCACCGGCCGCAGCGGAGATGCAGTTGAATGCAGCCACTTCGCGCCAGCGTTCGGTCGCACGCCCGGCACCGGCGCCGGCGCCGATGCAGGAGGTCGCCGCCGATGCGATGGCGGCCGGGCCGGCCGCTGCCAATGATGGCCAGCTGGGAATCAAGCTGGCCGCGTGGCAGTCGGACTCACCGGTTGCCCGTCGCCTGCGCCAGGGGCCGCCGTCGCAACTGTATGACCGCTATCTGGCCGAGCGCGCTGCGAACGCCGACAGCAGCGCGTTCTTCCTCGACGTGGCCGACCTGCTGATCGAACAGGGGCAGCGCGATCTTGCCCTGCGCGTGCTGTCCAACCTGGCCGAGATGGATCTGGACAACCGCCATCTGCTGCGCGTGCTCGGCTACCGGTTGCTGCAGGCCGACGCTCCGGTGCTGGCGGTGCCGGTGTTCGAGCAGGTGCTGGCGATGGGTCAGGAGGAACCGCAGAGCTTCCGCGACCTTGGGCTGGCGCTGGCTGCAGCCGGCAAACCTCAGCAAGCGCTGGTGCCGCTGTATCAAGTAGTCGTACGGCCCTGGGATGCTCGTTTCGACGGTATCGCGTTGATCGCCCTGGATGAGCTGACCAACCTGGTGGCCGGCAGCAAGCCGCGTCTGGATACCAAGGAAATCGACCCGCGCCTGCTGCAGGCGATGCCGTTGGACCTGCGCGTGGTGCTGGCGTGGGATGCCGACAACAGCGACATGGACCTGTGGGTGACCGACCCGAACGGTGAGCGCGCGTACTACGGCAACCGCCTGACCTACCAGGGCGGGCAGATGTCACAGGACTTCACCGGCGGCTATGGTCCCGAGCAGTTCTCGCTGCGCAACGCCAAGCCCGGCAGGTACAAGGTGGAGGCGAACTACTTCGGCAGCCGCCAGCAGCTGGTGACTGGCGCGACGACGCTGATGCTGCGCCTGACCACCCATTGGGGTACGCCGAAGCAGAAGGACCAGAGGGTGACGATGCGGCTGAAGGATCGTGCCGAGACGGTGCTGGTCGGCGAATTCGAGGTGAAGTAGAGCCACGCCATGCGTGACTGTCGCAGCCCTCGCCTTGTGGAGCCGAGCGTACGCTCGGTTCCACGGGGCGCAGGCCTTATTGTGCCGGCACGACGCGCACTGCAGGCGACGATAGCGGTGCGGCACGCAACCCGAACAGCGGCCGCAGCCAGCGCACGCGGCGCACCAGCAGTTCGTGGATCAGCAGGCAGCCGGCGATCGTGCCGATGATCACCAGCGCCGGCTCCAGCCACGCGCCCAGCTGCAAGGGCCGCAACCAGTACAGCAGCACGATCAGCACGGTCTGGTGCAGGATGTACCAGCTGAACACCGCCTCGCGGCAGTAGCACAGGCCGCGCCATGGCCGCGCCAGCAGGACCTGCGCCCATCCGAAGAGGGCCAGCAGGGAACACCAGGTGTACAACGCTCGGCCAACGCGCTCGGTCTGTGCCCACGGCAGCGCCAGCACCCATTGCGGCAGATCGCCGAGGTCGGGCATCCGCCCCAACGCGCGGATGCCCAGTTCGACAGTCAGCCCGATAACGGCCAGCGCCAGGGTCAACCGACGGCCGCGCACCAGCAGATCCCAGCCGCGCTGCCAGCGCGCGGCGAGGAAGCCGCCGAGGAACAGGGGCAGCGACTCGGCGTGGACGTACAGGTCATCGACCAGCGCGTGGGTTGGCGGGTGGGCGGGCAGGATCACCAGCAGCGCCCACGCCAGCCACAGCACCGGCAGCAGCAGGCCCAGCATGGCCACCCAACGATCGCCCGCAGGCAGGCCCGGCAGCTGGTGACGCAGCGGCCTCACTACGCTGGCCAACAGGATCGCCAGCAGCGTGTAAGGGATCAGATAGGCCAGGTACCACAGGTGGTTCCAGGTGAAGCCATAGGCGGCACCGCTGAAGCTGGCTCCCGGCCACGGCCGGAACTGCCAGTAGCGCCACAGGAATGCACCGAGCCCTGGCGTGACGTCGCCCTTGTCCACCGCTTCACAGTAGGCCTGCAGCGAAACGACCGCGACGATGCCGAACAACAGCGGCAACAACAGCCGCCCGCCGCGCCGCAGCGCGAATCGCCACCGGCCCTGCGCGGGCAGGCACAGGCCCAGCGCGATGCCGGAGATGGCAAACAGCAGCGGCATGCGCCAACGATTCAGCGCGATCATCGGCCATTGCAGCCACTCCGCGGTGTGGACGCTCTTGAGGTGGAAGTCCCATCCGGCCACGTAGGCCATGGCCACGTGGTAGAGGATCAACAGCCCGAAGGCGCCGATACGCAGGGTGTCGAGGTCGTGGCGGCGGGTCATGGCGGTATCCGTGTTGGCGTCCTCGCAGAGTGGAAGTCCTCGTGGGCTGTCGCCAGCAGAAAGGGGCGGTTGGATGCCCTGCAGGGCCCAGTGGCGGGGCGGGGGGACGAATGGCGTGCGTCAGTGGGGCTGTGGTTGGCGATAATCCAGTGATGGATGAGTACAACCAGCAGGACCCGAACGTGCGTGGCGAATCGATGGGCAACGGCAGGCAAGGGCGGCAGGCAGCCGTGTTCTGGGTCGTACTGTTTCTGGGGACGGCGGCGGCCAATGTGCTGGCCAAGGCCATGATGGCGGCGCGCGATGGACTGCCCTCCCAATGGATGGCGGCCACGATTGACGAGTTCAGCAGTGCGCTGGTGTCGCTGCTGCTGTTGGCGGTGCTGATCCGCGCCGCTTCGCGCTGGCCGCTGCACGCCGATACCTGGCGACAGCGCTTGGCGCCGTATCTGCTGGGCGCGGTTGCGTGGTGGCTGCTGCATGTGAGTGCGATGGTCCTGCTGCGCAAGGCCGTCCACGCCGTGCTTGGCAGCCACTACACCTTTGGGGACTGGCCGGCGCAATGGTTCTACGAGTTCTTCAAGGACATCCAGACCTATGCGCTGCTGGTCTCGGCAGTCCATGCCCTGGCCTGGTTCGGCCGCCGCCGCCAGGGTGAAGCGACCCTGCTTGCCGCCCCCGATGAGGGCCCGCCGGTCGAACCGGTCGATCGCCCCGACCATTTCCTGGTGCGCAAGCTGGGCAAGGAGTTCCTGGTGGCCACGGCCGACGTCGAGTACGCCCAGGCCGCCGGCAACTACGTGAACCTGCGGGTGCGCGGCCATGACTACCCGCTGCGGATCACCATGGCGGTGCTGGAGGCGCGGCTGGACCCGGTCCTGTTCCTGCGCAGCCACCGCAGCTGGCTGGTCAACCGCGGCCAGCTGCGCTCGATCGAGCCGCTGGACGGCGGCGAGGCCCTGCTGCACATGGCCGATGGGGCCAAGGTACCCTGCAGCCGGCGCCAGCTGCCGTTGCTGCGCCAGGCCTTGGGCGGGTAGGGGCGTGGCAGGGCGGGACCGGCTTCTGCGCCGGTTCACCCCGGCCTGCGGTATCATTTGCAGTCATCTTTTGAATGCATAACCGCCGACATGATCGAACTGAATCCTGTCCGCCAGCGCATCGCCGATCTGACCGATCGCGTGTTGTCGCTCCGGGGGTATCTTTGACTACGACGCCAAGAAAGAGCGTCTTGAGGAAGTGACGCGGGAGCTGGAAAGCCCCGACGTCTGGAACAACGCCGAGTACGCCCAGAACCTGGGGCGCGAGCGCTCGACCCTGGAAAAGACCGTGGGCGGCATCGCCGCGGTGCTGGAGGGCCTGAGCGACGCCACCGAACTGCTGGAGCTGGCCGAGTCCGAGCAGGACGAGGACACCGCGCTGGCCGTGGTGGCCGACCTGGACAAGCACCAGGCGCACGTGGAGAAGCTGGAGTTCCAGCGCATGTTCTCCGGGCAGATGGACACCGCCCCGGCGTTCGTCGACATCCAGGCCGGTGCCGGTGGTACCGAAGCCCAGGACTGGGCCGAGATCCTGCTGCGCATGTACCTGCGCTGGTGTGAATCGCGTGGCTGGAAGACCGAGCTGATGGAAGTGTCCGGTGGCGACGTCGCGGGCATCAAGTCGGCCACGCTCCGCGTGGAAGGCGACTACGCCTACGGCTGGCTGAAGACCGAGACCGGCGTGCACCGCCTGGTGCGCAAGTCGCCGTTCGACTCGGACAACCGCCGCCATACCAGCTTCACCTCGGTGTTCGTGTCGCCGGAAGTGGACAACAACATCGAAATCGACATCAACCCGGCCGATCTGCGCACCGACGTGTACCGCTCGTCCGGTGCCGGTGGTCAGCACGTCAACAAGACCGAGTCGGCGGTGCGTATCACCCACATCCCGACCAACACGGTCGTGGCCTGCCAGACCGGCCGCAGCCAGCACCAGAACCGCGACAACGCGATGAAGATGCTGGCCGCCAAGCTCTACGAGCTGGAGATCCAGAAGCGCAACGCCGAGCGTGATGCGGTGGAAGCCACCAAGTCCGATATCGGCTGGGGCAGCCAGATCCGCAACTACGTGCTCGACCAGAGCCGTATCAAGGACCTGCGCACCGGCATCGAGCGTTCGGATACGCAGAAGGTGCTCGACGGTGACCTGGACGAGTTCGTCGAGGCCAGCCTGAAGGCCGGCCTGGCGGTCGGCTCCAAGCGCATCGATGCCTGATGCGTGCCCGGCGACAGCGGTACCGTCCGCTGCCCGGGCCCTGCGTTGCGGGACGTCTTCGGCGTCCCGCACCGCCGTTGAAACCTGCAGGGCAGGGCGATGATGCGCAGTGAAGCCGAACGCAAGGAACTGGGAGGCTTTCTCAAGGCCTGCCGTGCGCGGGTCGACCCAGCAACGCTGGGGCTGCCAGCCGGCCGCCGACGCACGCCGGGCCTGAAGCGCGAGGAAGTCGCACTGGCGATCGGGGTCAGTGTCAGCTGGTACACCTGGATCGAGCAGGGCCGCGAAGTGCGCGCCTCGCCCGAGGTGCTGGAGCGCCTGGCGCAGGTACTGCGATTGAGCGACGACGAGCGCGCCTACGCGTTCGCGCTGTCCGGCTATGGCGTGCCGCTGGAATCGCCCGACGAGACGGTGACCGACGGCCTGCGCCAGCTGGTGGAGGCGATGCAGCCGATCCCGGCCTACGTGCGCAATACCCGATTCGACATCCTGGCCTGGAACCCGGCCATCGCCGATCTGTTTGTTGATTACGGTCAGCTGGCGCCGCACGAACGCAACACGCTGCGGCTGATGTTCCTGTATCCGCCTTACCGCGCGTTGATCCTCAACTGGGAAGAAATGACCCGCGGGCTGCTGGCCAGCTTCCGCGCGGCGATGGCGCAGGCGCCGGACAAGGCGCCGTTCCTGGCACTGGCCGAGGACATCGGCGCGCACAGCGAGCAGTTCCGCCAGTGGTGGCCGGAGCACGATGTGCGTCGTTTCGACGAAGGTGCGAAGAAGCTGAACCATCCCACGCGCGGTCTGCTGGACCTGCAGTACGTGGCGCTGGTGCCAGAGAGCCGGCACGACCTGTCACTGGTGACCTACCTGCCGCGAAGGTAGGTTGGTCGGCAGGGCTGCGCCCTGCACCTGCTGTAGTGCCGGCCGCTGGCCGGCAACCTCA